>JBAWVU010000119.1:0-7136 GCA_037147135.1 Chloroflexota bacterium | reverse complement strand
CGCGCGCGCAGGTCCAGTTCATCGAGTCACATGACGACCCCGGGCTCGTGTTCGGCGGCCTGCTCGCCGAGTTCCTCGATCTGACCGACAGCGCGTTCGGGTTCATCGGCGAGGTGTTCGAGGACGCAAGCGGGGCCCCGTACCTGCGCGCCCACGCGCAGACGAACATCGCATGGGACGACGCGACGCGGGACCTCTACGACCGGACGCTCGCGGACGGCATGGAGTTCCGCAACCTCGCGACGCTGTTCGGGGCATGCCTGAGCTCGGGGACGCCGGTGATCGCGAACGATCCGGCATCCGATCCGCGGGCGGGCGGACTTCCCGGCGGCCACCCTCCGCTCCGGTCGTTCATGGGGTTGCCGGTCGTCCATGGCGATGCGATGGTGGGCATGGTCGGTGTCGCGAACAGGCCGGGCGGCTACGACGACTCGCTGGTCGACCACCTGGGGCCGCTCCTCGCGACCGCCGCGGGCATCACGGACGCATACCGCCAACGGGCGCGCAGCCGTGCCGTGGAGGACGCGCTGGGGGAGCGGGACCGGATCCTCCGAACGATCGTGGATCACGCGCCCGGGATCATCTACCTGAAGGACGTGGCCGGCAGGTACGTGGTGTACAACCGGGCCGGAGCGGAGATCCTCGGGCTCACGTCGGACGAGATCGTCGGTCGCGTCGACGCGGACCTGCTCGATGCCCAGGCCGCCGCCGAGGTCCGGCGCGAGGACGAACGCGCCATGGCGGGTAACAGGACCCTCAGCCACGAGGCGACCTTCGACGTCGGCGGACGCCGGCGGACATTCCTCAGCCAGAAGTCGCCCTGGCTCGCCGACGACGGCAGCGTGCGCGGCGTCATCGGCATCATGACCGACATCACGGAGTGGGCGTGGACCGCGGCGGCTCTCGAGCGGGAGCGCAAGCTGCTGGCCAGGAGCGAGAGCCTCCTCACGGGGATCATCGTGAGCGCAGGCGAGGCCATCGTCACGAGCGATTCCCAGGGCCGGATCCTCTCGTTCAACCCTGCCGCCGAGGCGATGTTCGGCCACGACGCTGCGTCCGTCATCGGCCAGCCCGTCGAGATCATCGTCCCGCGGGAGGGCCAAGCGGAGCACCGGGAGCGCGTGAAGCTCCGCGCGCAGGGGATCCGGGGGCCCGCGGCGGGTCGGTGGACGCGAGTGACGGGGCTCCGATCGGATGGGACGACGATCCCGGTGGAGGTCTTCATCTCCGAGGTGAGCCGGGCAGACGACCGGCGGATCGTCGCACTCATCCGGGACCTCACCGAGCACGTACGGATCGAGCAGATGAAGGACGACTTCGTATCCGTCGTGAGCCACGAGCTCCGCACGCCGCTCACGTCGATCCGGGGTGCGCTCGGCCTCATCCTCGGGGGTGCCGTGGGCGAGGTGGCGCCCCAGGCGCAGAAGCTCATCGAGGTGGCGCACGATAACTCCGGGCGCCTCGTGCGGCTGACCAACGACCTGCTCGACCTCCAGAAGGTGGACGCCGGCCGGATGACCTACCGCTTCGTCGTCACGGACCTCACGAAGGTCGCCCGGCGGACGATCGCCGCGATCGAGCCGCTCGCGACGACCCGCGGGGTCCGGCTCGAGCTCATCGCGCCGGAGGCCGCGCTGTTCGTCTCGGTGGACCCGGACCGGATCTCGCAGGTCCTCACGAACCTCATCGGGAACGCGGTGGCGGTCTCCGGCTCGGGCGCGCCCGTCATGATCCGGATCGTCGACGAGGATGATGCGGCCGGGATCGATGTCGAGGATCGCGGCCCGGGGATCGCGGAGGAGGACCGCGAGCGCGTCTGGGAGAAGTTCCTCCGGATCGAATCCGGGGCGTCGGCGCGGACGCGAGGGACGGGGATCGGCCTTCCGCTCGCCCGGGCCCTCGTGGAGGCGCACGGCGGCACCCTCGACTTCGTCTCCTGCGTCGGCGAGGGGACAACGTTCAAGGTACGCATCCCGCGCCGCGTCGGGATGGCCTGACCGCGGCCGTCAGACGGAACCCGCAGGGGGGAACCTCGCGGAGAGGTCGTCAACGAACGCCGAGACGGCGTCGAGCACGTCCGCCCGGCCTTCCTGCGGCCCCGTGGCGCCCGGTGCCCCCGTCGCGAGCTCCGCCTCGAGCGCGGCCTCGAGCGCTCGTGCCGCCACCGAGATGTCGCCGTGACCGAAGGTCCCCGCGTTGCCGGCGAGTCGGTGCATGCCGTCCACGAGATCGTCGAGGCCGTCGGGCACGCCCGTGCGGGCGAGCGCCACCGACCGCCGCAGGCCGGCGATCCGGCCCGGCATCGCGGCGTCGAAGTCGGCCGCCAACGCGGCCATCGCCGCTGCCAGTGCGCCAGGGTCGAGCCGGTCCTCCATCATTCCGCCGAGTCTATCGGCCGGCGGGGCAGGCAGTGGCCGGTAGGCGCACACTCGCTGCGCACTGCCCCTCCCACGAGGCACGACCACATGACGCTCCGGGTGCTCTGCGTCGACGACGAGCCGGACATCCTCCTCGTGCTCGACCTCGCCCTCCGCCACACCATCGGGGCGGACGTGACGCTGCTCGGCTCGGGCGTCGACGTCCTGCCCTGGCTCGAGGCGAACGACGTGCCGGACGTCATCGTGCTCGACGCGATGATGCCGGGGATGGACGGGTACGAGGTCTGCCGGCGGATCCGCGCGGACGGGCGCTACGCCGACGTCGTGGTCGTGTTCCTCACGGCTCGCGCGCTCGTCAACGAGCTCGGCGAAGGCGTGGCGGCGGGCGCGGACGGCGTACTATCCAAGCCGTTCGACCCCATGACCGTCGGACGGGAGCTCTGCGCGATCCTCGACGAGGCGCGGGCGGAGCGGACCGTCGTCGACGGCTGAACCACCAGCCGGGGGAGCCGTGACGCTGATCCTCGTCGCAGAGGACGACCCATTCATCCGCAGGTTCATCGCGACGGTCGCCGAGCAGGCCGGGTGGGAGACCACGCTCACCGAGAATGGGGCGCGGGCGTGGGCGGCCTTCGAGACGGACCCCGACGCGTTCGACGTGGTCGTCACCGACGTCCGGATGCCCGTCGTGTCCGGCCTGGAGCTCGCCGAGAGGATCCGGCGGGTGAGCAGCATCACGATCATCGCGATCTCGGCCCACGGCTCGGATGAGCAGGTCGTGGCCGGACTCGAGGCGGGCGCCGATGACTACATCACCAAGCCACTGTCTGCCCCCGTGCTCGTCGCGAAGATCCGGGGGGCGCTCCGGCGCGCGGACTCGACCGCCGTCCGCGGCGAGGGACGCCTTGAGATCGGCGACCTCGTGCTCGACCTCGACGCCCGGACGCTCACGAAGGCCGGGGTGCCGGTCCCGCTCACGCGGACCGAGCTCGGAGTGCTCGCGTACCTCATGCCGAACGCGGGGCGGATCGTCTCGCCGGCACAGATCCTCGGCCACGTCTGGGGCGAGGCGTACGAGGAGGAGAACGAGATCCTCCGCGTCGCCATCCTCCGGCTCCGGCGGAAGATCGAGGACGACCCGTCGAAGCCCCGCTATGTCGTGACGCGCGTGGGCATCGGGTACAGCTTCGCGAAGCAGCCCTAGCTCGCGGCAGGCACCGGGTATGTCCGCGGAGGCGTCGCGGCGATGGCCGGACAGCGATCGGGGTCCTCGAGCACCACGGTCGCCAGCTGCAGCCGGAGGCAGAGCAGGCCGGATCGGATGCGCGCCTTCGCCGTCCCGAGCGGGATCCCGAGCCGCTCCGCCACCTCGGGGTGCGGGAGTCCCGCGAAGAACGCGAGCTCGACCGCCCTGCGGTGCAGCTCCGGGAGCCCGGCGACGGCGGCGTGGACGCGAGCGTCGCGGATCCGCGTCCACGCGTGCTCGGCCGTGTCGTCCGGCGCCTCCTGCGGGTCAAGCGCCTCCTCGGGGAGATCGCGGAGGCTCTCGCCCTCGCGACGCAGCGCGTCGATGCTCTTGTTCCGCACGAGGCTGAAGAGCCAGGATGCGAGAGTGCCACGCTCGATGTCGAAACGGCCCGCGGTCCGCCAGGCCGCCGTGAACGTGTCCTGGACGACCTCGTCGGCCAACCTCTCGTTCCGTGTGCGTCGCAGGGCGATCGCGTGCAGAGGACCCCGATACCGCGCGTACAGCGTCTCGACCGCCCGCTCGTCGCCCTGTCGGATCCGCTCGAGCAGCGCCTGCTCCGCGATGCGGTCCTCGTCGCGCTCGGGTCCCGCCGCCGCGGCCGGTGTCGACGGGACAACGGGCAGCGGGCGGCTCGTGAGCGTCATCCCGGTCCCCGTCGTCATCATCACCGTCTGACCCCCGAGCGATGCTCCGCTGGCTGGGTCCCGCCTGTGGCGGAGGTCGCCGCGAGCATCCATCCGCGACCCGGGGGCATCATCGCTGCGTCGCGTGACATCGCCGTTACACTGCGGCACGCGCGCGTTGCAGGGGTGTGACGAACCGGTCGTCAGCGGCCGGGACCGGCCGGGCGCCGGCGCCGCCGGCTGCTCAGGGGAACTTGTAGTTGCCGGACGACGAGGCGCTCGACGCGAGCGGCGGCGGAGCGTTGTTCGTCACCGTCAGCTGGACCTTGTAGCAGGCTCCGTGGTCTTGGATCGAGAGCGGGTTCACGGTCGAGTTCGCCGTGCCCGTCAAGGACCCGGAGCAGTTGCTGTTCTTGTACTTCTGCCGGGTCCACCCGTAGGTCGGCGTGCAGCCGCCGGGCTGGGCCGCCGCGGTGAAGGTCCACGTCGTGTTGGATCCCTGCTTGTTCGAGACCGCCGTGAAGGTGCCGTTGGGCGAGCTCGCGCACCACGTCCCGGTGCCGGCCGTCCCGGTCGCGGTCTTCGTGGCGGTGAAGACCGCCTGCGATGCGACCGCGTGCCCGCCGGCGAGGGTCACGCCGGCGACGAGAGCGGCCGCGGCGACCACGAGGGCCGACGCGCGGGCGAGGCGGCCGGCGCGCGCGAGGGCGCTCATGCCGTCACCTCCCGGCCGAGGGGACCGTACGCGGGCACGGCGCCCTCGGCGGGCCCGACCCGCTCTCCGGCCGGGCCGCTCGTCGCCCCCTCGGCGCCGACTGCGCGCCGACCCGGCGCCGCGCCCTCGGCGAGGAGGTCCTCCATGATCGAGGCCGTGAGGAGGAGCATCGCGGCGAGCGAGAGGACGAGGACGAGCCCGCTCGGGATGCCGAGGATGGCGATGAGGAACCCGAGGAGCGGGACGCCGAAGATGACGCGGCCGCTCACCCACTGCCCGGGGACCTGGCCCGGGTCGCCGGCCGCGTTGGCATCGCCCTTCGTCTCGAAGACCGGCCCGCTCGCGGTCTCGACGGTGCCCACCACCCGGTGGGTGACCGTCACCCCGGTCGGGCCACGGAACGTGATGACGTCGCCTGCCCGGACCCCGGCGGGGTCGACCTTCTCCTCGAGGAGGGCGGCGCCCATGGGGTAGGCGGGCGACATCGAGCCGCCGTGGAGGATGACCGTCTGGGAGCCGAGCGCGGGCAGGATCGAGTTGAAGATCACCGCGGCAGCCACCACGCCGAGGAGGCCGAGGAAGAGGAGCTCGAACGTCCAGCGCAGGCCGGTGAGGATCCGTCGACTCATGGGGTGCTCCATCGGTCAGGGGTTGCTCTTGGTCTGTTCGGCCGCGAACGCGAGGACGACGCCGGCGGTCGCGCCCTGCGGCGCGGTCGCCGGGGCGGAGACGGCGAAGCAGAGGGTCTCGGAGCCGCCCGCCGCGATGGTCCGCTCGCCCGAACCGCCGCCCTGCGCGACGGTCCCGATGAGCGCGCCGCTCGCGCCTCCGACGAGCGGGCCCGCGTAGAGCTGCGTGCCCGTGCACGTGCCGCCGGACGCGGTCCCGGCGGTGATCGTGAGCAGGAGCGCGGACGCGAGCGCCGTGCTGCCGGAGACCGACCCGACGGCGACGGCGTAGCGCAGCTCGAGCGAGCCCGGGTTCGTCACGCCGAGGGTCGAGGCGACCGGCGACGCGGGGGTGAGGCCGGCGGCGGAGAACGCGACCCCCGAGGACGACCCGAGGGTGAGGGAGCCGCTCGAGAACCCGTTCGCCGGCACGGGGCCGGCCGACGTGTACGCCGCGAGCGACGAGACGCCACCACCACCGACGGCGGCGGCGGCCATGACGAGGGCGAACGCGACGACCCGGCCCCGAAGCCGGCCGCCGATCGATCGGTCCATCTCGCCCGTCACGTCGTCCTCCTGTCGGTGTCGTGCATCTCCATCGGTGGGACTCCGCATCCGTCGAGGCCGAAGGGGGGCATCCGGCCTCGGCGGATGCGGACGACCGGCTCGGAGCCGGTCGCCCGCCCGCGATCAGGGGTTGTTCTTCGTCTGCTCCGCGTCGAGCGTGAAGACCGCCGTGGTGGCGCTGCCCTGGAAGGCGTTGCCCGTCACGAGCGGGAGGGACCAGCCGAAGCAGAGCTGGTCCGTGGCGCCCGCGGCGACGGTGCGCTCGCCCGCGCCGCCACCCTGGGCGACGGTGCCGAACGCGGCCGCGCCGAGCTTGCCGGTGAACGCGGCCGCGCCCGAGGGCGCGAGGCACGCGCCGGGCGTGATCGTCAGGTCGAGCTGGTCCTTGAGGGCCTTGGTGTCGGTGTTGGTGGCGACGGTCGAGAGCGCGTAGCGCATGTCGAGCGAGCCGCCGTTGGTCACGACGAGCGTCTGCTCGCCCTTGTCGCCGGGCGCCATGTTCGCGAAGCTCACGACCGCCGTGGCCGGATGATCGGTCGTGATGACGACGGTGCCGGACGAGAACGAGTTGGCCGACACCGTCGACTCGCTCGTGAAGACGGCGAGCGAGCTCAGGCCTGCGCCGAGGCTCGCGGCCACCGCGAGCGCGAGCAGGCCACCGAGGCGGGTGCGATGGGAGATCCTCGAGAGATGCATCGGGCTGGAGCCCTCCGTGCGACGGATCGGTCGCGACCCCTCTGGCGCGAACGTCGGTCCGTTGTGCCTTCCGGGGACCCGGCGATGCTCGTCGTGCGCATCGCTGTCTCCGTCCGGCACAGGGGCATTCGCGGCCGGCGTGCCCGGCGGATGCCCCGGATCGGTGCGTCCGGGCACCGATCGGGCTCCTGTAACGGGAGCGTCACGGCACGGGCGGGCCGACGAGCGCGAGGAGGCCCC
>JBAWVU010000118.1:0-7143 GCA_037147135.1 Chloroflexota bacterium | reverse complement strand
CGCAGGCATCGTCGGGGTCCCGATCGTCGGTTGGATCACGCTCGGTGGCGAGGGAATCGGTCTGTATGCGGCCCGGTTCGCCCTGGTCACGATGGTGGTCGCGAGCGCGATCCTCGTGGCTGGCGTGGGCTTGTGGGTGGGCTGGTCGGCGGATCGCTTCTCGCAGGCGGAGAGGCAGGCGCAGGAGCGCCTCGTCCAAGTGGAGGGCCGCTACGGCGGCCTCCTCGAGGCCGCGCCGGACGCGATGGTGGTGGTGGACGGGCGCGGCGGGATCGTCCTGCTCAACCTCCAGGCCGAGCGACAGTTCGGATACAGCCGCGACGAGCTTGTCGGGCAGCCGGTGACGAACATCATCCCGACCGGGTTCGCCGAGCGGATCGTCGCCGACGACCTGCGCTCGGCGAAGGACGCGCTCGAGCAGCAGATCGGCACCGGGATCGAGCTCGTGGGGCGGCGCAGCGACGGCAGCGAGTTCCCGATCGAGATCATGCTCAGCCCGCTCGAGAGCGCCGAGGGGATCCTCGTCACGGCCGCGATCCGCGACATCACCGAGCGCAAGGCCGCCGAGGAGAAGCTGCTGCAGACGGTGGACGAGCTGAACCGGTCGAACGTGGAGCTGGGGCAGTTCGCGTATATCGCCTCGCACGACCTCCAGGAGCCGCTGCGGATGGTGGCAAGCTACACGCAGCTCCTGTCGCAGCGCTACAAGGGACGGCTGGATCCGGACGCTGATGATTTCATCGGGTTCGCGGTGGACGGGGCCACCCGGATGCAGCGGTTGATCGAGGACCTGCTGTTCTATTCCCGCGTGGGGACGACGGGTGCGGTCCTGGGTCCCGCCTCCAGCGAAGCGGCACTAGAGTACGCGCTGGCCAACCTTCGCAGCGCCATCGGGGAGAGCGGTGCCATCGTGACGCACGACCCCCTGCCGACCGTTCTCGCGGACAAGGCGCAGCTGGTCCAGCTCTTCCAGAACCTCATCGGCAATGGCATCAAGTTCCACGGTCCCGAAACGCCGCGGTTGCACATCTCCGCGACCAGCACGGGCGACGGGAGGTGGGCTTTCGCCGTGACGGACAATGGACAGGGGATCGACCCACAGTACTTCGACCGGATCTTCGGGATGTTCCAGCGGCTGCACACGCGTGAGGAGTTCGCCGGCACCGGGATCGGACTTGCCGTCTGTAAGAAGATCGTGGAGCGACATGGTGGGAGCATCTGGGTCGAGTCGGGGCGCGGTGAGGGCTCCACGTTCCACTTCACGCTTGCAGGGAGCGCGATGACGCCATGATAGTGACCGGAGGGGGCAGTTCCCCCGTTGACGTTCTGCTGATCGAGGACAGTCCAGGCGACGTCCGTCTGACGCAGGAAGTGTTCCGCGAATCGGCGCTCCCGATCACCCTGCACGTCGTGGCCGACGGCGTGGAGGCCATGGCCTACCTGAGGAAGGAGGGAGCCTACGCCAACGTCCCACGCCCGGACTTCATCCTGCTCGATCTCAATCTTCCCCGGATGGACGGCCGCGAGGTCCTCGCCCACATCAAGGGCGACGAGGGCTTGAAGCTGATCCCCACGGTCATCCTCACCACTTCCGCGGCGGAAGCGGACGTCGTGAAGAGCTACGAGCTCCGGGCCAACGCGTTCCTCAGCAAGCCGGTGCAGCTGGCCGAGTTCCAGAGCCTCGTGATGAGCATCGGTGACTTCTGGCTCAGGAAGGCGGAGCTGCCGAGCAGACGCGGCGGATGAGGCGGATGGGGCGGGGAGGCGCGACGACGGCGAGGCGGCTGCTCCTGGTCGAGGACAACCCCGGAGACGCTCGCCTCATCCGCGAGATGCTCGGCGGGCAAGGTGGGGACGGCAGCGACCTGACCGTCGTCGAGAGCATGCGCAGGGCGGAAGAGCACCTTGCCGCCGGGGCGTTCGACCTCGTCCTCCTCGATCTGGGGCTGCCCGACGCGTGGGGGCTGGAAGCGGTGCGGAGAGCCCACGCCGCGGCATCCGGTGTCGCCCTGATCGTCCTGACGGGACTGGACGACGAGGCGCTGGCCACGGAAGCGCTGCACGAGGGCGCGCAGGACTACCTCATCAAGGGCGAGATCGAGTCGCGCGGGCTCGTGCGTGCCGTCCGCTACGCCATCGAGCGCAAGCGGTTGGACGAGGCGTTGTTCGCGGAGAAGGAGCGCGCAGTCGTCACGCTCGACAGCATCGGCGACGCGGTGATCAGCACGGACGTCGCCGGGAACGTCACGCTCCTGAATCTCGTCGCGGAGAACTTGACGGGCTGGTCCTCGGAGGAGGCGGCTGGTCGACCCATGGACGAGGTGTTCCGGATCCTCGACGCCGGCAGTCGCGAGGCCATTCCGAGCCCGATGGCGAGGGCGGTCGAAGAGGACAGGACCATCCACCTGCCCACCGACTGCCTGCTCATCGGACGGGACGGACGCGAGGTCCCGATCGACGACGCCATCTCGCCGATCCACGACCGTGAGGGGCGGGTCACCGGGGCGGTGATGGTGTTCCGGGACGTGAGTGCCGCCCACGAGATCGCGCTGCGGGTGAGCCATTCGGCGCAGCATGACTTCCTCACCGGTCTGCCGAACCGCATGCTGCTCAACGACCGGATCGGGCAGGCGATCGCGATGGCGCCGCAGCACGCGAGTCATGTCGCGCTCCTGTTCCTGGACCTTGACGGCTTCAAGCACGTCAACGACTCCCTGGGCCATCCGGTGGGCGACCGGCTCCTGCAGTCGGTCGCGGAGCGACTCGTCGCGTGCGTGCGCCCGTCGGACACGGTGAGCCGGCAGGGCGGCGACGAGTTCGTCGTCCTGCTGTCGGAGGCGGAGCAGTGGGAGGACTCCGCCATCGTCGCGACGAGGCTCCTGCGGGCGGTGTCGGAGCCCCACACCGTCGATGACCACGAGCTCCACATCACCACCAGCATCGGCGTGAGCGTCTATCCAGAAGACGGCGAGGATGCGGAGACGCTCATCAAGCACGCCGACACGGCCATGTACCAGGCAAAGGAGAACGGTCGCCAGAGCTACCAGTTCTTCAAGCCGGCGATGAACGTCCGGGCCGTGGAGCGGCAGTCCATCGAGGAGAGCCTCCGGCGCGCCCTGGAGCGGCGGGAGTTCGTGCTCCACTACCAGCCGAAGGTGGACCTCCGCACCGGGGCGATCACGGGCGCAGAAGCGCTGGTCCGCTGGATGCATCCCACGCGAGGGATGGTCCCGCCGATGCAGTTCATCCCCATCGCGGAGGACTCCGGCCTCATCCTCCCGATCGGCCGCTGGGTGCTTCGTGAAGCGTGCGAGCAGGCGCGCGCGTGGGCGGATGCGGGCCTGCCCGCGCCGTCCGTGGCCGTGAACGTCTCGTCCGTGGCCGTGAACGTCTCGTCCGTGGAGCTGTGGGACGAGGGCTTCCTGGAAGGGTTGCTCGCGGTCCTCCGGGAGACCGGCCTGGACCCGGCGTCCCTCGAGATCGAGCTGACCGAGAGCGTGCTGATGAAGCATGCCGATGCATCGGCGGCCATCCTCCAGGCCCTGAGGGACGTGGGCGTACGGGTGGCGATCGACGACTTCGGCACCGGCTACTCCAGCCTGGCCTACCTCCGGACGTTCGCGGTGGATACCCTCAAGATCGACCTGTCCTTCGTCAGCCAGATCCTCACCCCGGAAGACGACGCGGGCCTCGTGCGAGCGGTGATCAGCATGGCCCATGGCCTCGGGCTGCGGGTCGTCGCGGAGGGCGTCGAGACGCCGGCGCAGCTCGCGGTCCTCCAGGCGCAGGGGTGTGACGAGGCCCAGGGGTACTACTTCAGCCGCCCGGTTCCCGCGGAGCAGTTCGCGGAGCTGCTCAGGAACGGCATCGCGCCACAGGGCGGGCCGATCGCCACGTCCCGTGGAACGCCTGTCGGCCCGGGCCGCGAGGCGCAGGTCCCGGCGCGCGGCAGCACGGCACCTCGATCTCGCGGCTGAGAAGGTGCCGATGCCGTGACGACGTAGTCACCCCGCAGGCGGAACTTCCGCCTGTCGCTCGAGGCGGACCCGCTCACGGTCGCCGGTGAGCCAGAGACGCGGGTGTTCACGGAGGCGGGGGCAGGAGGTGTCGCCCGCGATCCCCGCCTTGGCTCGCCGGGGCGGACGGCTTGACGATCGCCCTGCGCCTTCGGTGCTCAATCACACACGGTCATGTCGCCACGCCGAGTTCGGCGGCGATGCGCTCCATCGGCGCACCCTCCGCCGAACGCAGGACGATGGGAGCGCGGGTCACCGCTCGCTGCTCGCTCGTCGCGGCTCGCACCGCAGACTGGGCGACCGGGCGGGGTCGGCGCGGCGGACCTCGACCTCGGGCGGGAGCAGCGTCGCGCGCGTCTCCACGGCCCAGTCGATTATGGCGCGCGCGGCGTGCTCGCCGGCGCTTATCGTCGCGAGCCAGAACCGGCCGTGCTCCGCGGCCAGCGGCTCGTCCGCGATCTCCGCGCGGAGCGCCACGAACGTCGCGAGACGCTCGCGCGACTCCGACTCGGCGGCGTCGATGAGGCCCGCAAGCGCGGCCGGTTCGAGATTCGCACCCAGGAACACGCGGAGCATGAGCGCGTTCCGCGATGGCGCCGGCACGACCGGTGCCGCAAGCCGCGCGCAGAGGTGGGCGCGGCCGGTGTCGGTGATCTCGTAGGTCGACGCGTTCGCCCGGCTGCCGGGCCCGTGCTGCACGAGCCCCTCGGCCTCGAGGCGATCGAGCGTCGGGTAGATCTGCCCGAAGCTCTCGTACCAGAAGTGCCCGAACACCGTCGCGATCCGTTCGCGGATGCGGTATCCGCTCATCGGCTCGATCGACAGCGCCCCGAGGACCGCGACGTCCGTCTGGCTCTCTCGTGCCATCGATCTCCCTCGCTCGCGTCATGTATATCTGCAAGATATAGTAGGCGGACCGGCCGGGGACGGCCGGCCGGACGAGACCAGTTTTGCCACACGTGGGGAACGAGATGGACATCGATACGCTCGCCAACGCGAGATATGTCTCGCTGACGACC
This sequence comes from Chloroflexota bacterium, assembly GCA_037147135.1. Lineage (GTDB taxonomy): Bacteria > Chloroflexota > Limnocylindria > Limnocylindrales > CSP1-4 > CAIYQJ01. The sequence goes on along the minus strand of JBAWVU010000118.1, from coordinate 2,108 downwards.
TTCAAGAAGGACGGGACGCCCGTCGCGACGCCGGTCTGGCTCGCGCGCGACGGCGACACGCTCGTCGTGCTGACGGGCCCCACGGCGGGCAAGGCGAAGCGGCTGCGCAACCACGGACGGGTGCGCGTCGCGCCGTGCGACATGCGCGGGCGCGTGAAGGGCGACGCGGTCGACGGGTACGCGACGCTCCAGGACGCGGCCGGGACCGCGGCGACCCATGCGGCCATCAAGCGCCGCTACGGGATCCAGGCGCGCCTCGCGTACTGGCGCGAGGACCGCAGGGCGAAGGGGACCGGCGCGAGCTCCCACCAGGGGATCGCGATCCGCCTGGACGGTGACGCGGCGCCGGCGGGATAGGCTCGGGGGATGCCCCTCCACGTCCCCGGAGTCCCGGCCTGAGCGTCGGGGGCGGATGCCGGACTCGGGCGACGGGCGCGCCCGGGCGGGCCCGTTCGACGCCCGCGGTATGATGGACGTGCCACGACGCCAATGGGCGTCGGCAGGTACCAGCGTGGGGATGCGTGGTCTCGACGGGGCCCCGCCATCCGGGAACGCGAGCCGAGGTTGTCGCCAGGCCTCGTTAAACAGGCGGCAAAACGAAGTAACTGGCAACCGCCAGCCTGCTCTCGCTCTCGCCGCTTAGGCGGTAGAGTGAGCGTGGAAGCGGCCTCCCCCTCGTGGGCCGTGGAAGCGTCATCCAGCGAGGGTGCGACACCGGCGAGCGTCTCGTAGCCGGAGGTTCAAGCCCGATCTAGGGGCACGAGACTGGACCCGACGGTAGACTGCCGATGGCCGCTCGCCGGGCCGACGACAAATCATCGGACACGCTCGTAGTGGTCCCGGGTCACGGGTTTCGGACGGGGAGTTCGACTCTCCCCCATCTCCACCACTCCTTTCGTCTCGTCGCGCCCGCATGCAGGCGCGTCCCCGGAGCGATCCCATGACCGACGGCTCGCGATCCCTGCAGGCAGCGACGCCTGCCGCCGACGGCTCCGCCGAGCGGCGGATGCCGGCCATCTACCTCGGCCACGGTGCGCCTCCGCTGCTCGAGGACGCGGTCTGGATGGCCGAGCTCGGCGGATGGGCCCGCGCGCTCCCGCGGCCGGCGTCGATCCTCATCGTGAGCGCCCACTGGCAGACCGCGCCGATGGCGATCAGCGCGACCACCCGGGTCCCGCTCGTCTACGACTTCTACGGGTTCCCCGAGCACTACTACGCCATGACGTACGACGCCCCGGCGGCACCGGGGCTCGCAGCGCGGGTGCGCGGCCTCATGCCGGCGAGCGAGCCGGTGCTGGAGCGCGAGACGCGCGGCCTCGACCATGGTGCCTGGGTGCCCCTGCTGGCGATGTTCCCGGCCGCCGACATCCCCGTCCTCCAGATGTCGATGCCGAACCTGGATCCCGAGCACCTCTTCGAGATCGGCCGACGGCTCGCACCGCTCCGCGAGGAGGGCGTGCTCATCGTGGGAAGCGGCTTCATGACGCACGGGCTGCCGTACATCCACGAGTACTTCCTCGGCAAGCCGGGCGCCCCGCAGTGGTCGATCGACTTCGACCGGTGGGCCGCCGAGGCGCTCGAAGAAGGCGACCTCGACTCGCTCTTCGCGTTCCGCGACAAGGCCCCGGGGATGCCGTACGCCCATCCGACGGTCGAGCACCTCGCGCCGCTCTTCGTGACGCTGGGCGCAGCGGCGAGGCCGGACGACGCGCCGGCCTTCACGATCGAGGGCTTCGCCTACGGGCTCTCGAAGCGGTCGTTCGAGACGGGCTGAGGCGGCCCGGCGGGGCCCGGGCCGGAGCCGGCGCCCGCCGCGCGATGCCGCGGGCCGGGGGTCAGAGGTCGAGGACGAAGCAGCGCAGGAGGATCCCCGGCACGGGCTCCCAGTCGCGCTCCGGGACGTGGCGGAAGCCGAGACGAGCGTAGATGCGCTGGGCGCCGACCATCGCGGGGAGTGAGTGGAGCATGACCGCGCGGAACCCATCCGCCCGCGCCAGCTCCACGCAGGCAGCGGTCAGCGCGGTCCCGGCACCCATCCCCTGGGCCGCGGGATCGACGGCGAGCATCCGGATCGAGGCCTCGCCGGGCCGCAGCTCCTCGGCCCAGGG
>JBAWVU010000117.1:0-7255 GCA_037147135.1 Chloroflexota bacterium | reverse complement strand
GGCCAGGGCCGTCGGCATCGCCGGGTGGGCCGGGGCCGTCGGCGGCTTCCGATCCACCGTCGAGGGGAATGCCGACGCCCTGACTCGGCAGAAAGCCGACGAAGGCGCCACGATGACGCCTCCATGGACCTCGACCTGGGCGACCCGGTGATCCGCCTCCTGTCGGAGGGGGCCATGCTCAAGGCTGCCCATCTGGGCACGGCGGTGAGGTGACGCCGATGCGTACGATCGGGCTGCTCGGCGGGATGAGCGCGGAGTCCTCGGTCGAGTACGAGCGGCTGATGACCGAAGAGGTGCGCCGGCGGCTCGGTCCGTCGCACTCGGCGTCGATGGTCGTCCGCGCATACGACTTCGCGGAGATCGAAGAGCTCCAGGAGGCCGGCGACTGGGCGGCGGCCGGACGGAAGCTCGCCACCGATGCGCGAGCCCTCGAGGCGGCCGGTGCCGAGCTGCTCGTCCTGTGCACGAACACGATGCACCGCGTCGCCGACGAGATCGAGGCGGCGATCGCGATCCCGTTCCTCCACATCGCCGACACGACCGCGGCAGCGGTTCGGGCGGCCGGCGTGCACCGCGTCGGGCTCCTGGGCACCCGCTACACGATGGAGCAGGACTTCTACCGCGGGCGGCTCGAGACGCGGCACGGGCTCACGGTGCTCGTGCCCGACGAGCCCGATCGGACGGTCGTGCACGACGTCATCTACGAGGAGCTCGTCCGCGGCGTGATCCGGGACGCGTCGCGGATGGCCTACATCGCGATCGTCGACCGGCTCGTGGAGCGCGGGGCGGAGGGCGTGATCGCCGGCTGCACGGAGATCGAGCTGCTCCTGCGATCGGAGGACGTCGCGGTGCCCTACTTCCAGACGACGCGCCTGCACGCGCTCGCGGCGGTCGAGCAGGCGCTCCGATGAGGGCACGGCGACCTGTCCGACACGCGGCGAAGACGACCAGACGAGGGACACACGAGTGAACGCTCCGGACCTCCGGCTCCTGCTCCCCCACGACGCCGGGCACTACCGTGGCCCACGGGCTGCCGTCTGGTTCCTCGTCGCATACACGGTCGTGGCGACCGCGCGCAGCCTGGTACACATCCTCGCGCCGGACAGCGGCGCCGGCTCGATCGCGGGGATGGCCACGGCGGTCGCGGGCGGGTCGAACGCGATCGCCTTGCTCGCGCAGTGGGGCGGCGCGCAACTCGTGATGGCGCTGACCGCCTCGGTCGTCCTCTGGCGCTATCGGGGGCTCATCCCGCTCATGCTCGCGGCCGCGACGCTCGACAACGTCCTGCGGATCCTCATCGGCCTCGGGAAGCCGCTCGCCACGGCGGGGACGCCACCCGGCGCCCTGAGCTGGCTCGTCGCACCGCTATGCGCCGTCTTCCTGGTGATCGCCCTGATGCCCGGCAACGACCCACCGCGCGACGACGATCCGGCCGCTGGAGCGCAGGCCGGCGGGAGCGTCAGTGCGTGAGCGGACGTCACCTCGACCAAGGGGCCGATCGCCGATCCGACGACGCGAGGCTCACGCGGGCTGCCCAGGGCAGCGCGACACCCGCGGCCCGCCACGGTGGATGACGCCAACTTCGCACCGGTTGCGCACAGACGGGCCGGCCAGGCGAAACCGGCGCAAGCCATCCTTGCCCCGCGTACTCCTCTGCCAGGGAGGACGCCCTCTCCGGCACATCGCCTCGGCCTACTCCGATCCACCTGCCGTCGACGAACGCGAGAGCTCCGCAGGCGCGGCCTCCACGCGCCTCAGCTCCTCGCGCATGTCCTCGAGTCGCGCCTCGAGCCAGGCCCATTCGGCGAGCGCCGCCCGCCCCTGCAAGGTGGGTGGGTACGCGCGGCGTGGCGCGCCGCCGTCGGCGACCCACTCCGAGGCCAGCAGCCCGTCGGTCTCCAGCTCCCGGCGCGTCCGGTACGCCATCCCGACATCGACGCCCTCCGGCGCGACTCCGAGCTCATTCAGGCGTCAGATGAGCGCGCATCCATGGCCCTCGCCCTCCGCGACGAGGAGCAGCAGGAACGGCTCCAGCCAGCGGCCACGTCGACCGCCCGTGCGCACCCCGCCGTGCTGGTCGTGACGGTGGGAGTGAAGATGTTCGGCATCCATATGCCAATAGCAGGTACACGGCCGGTGGAACCGCACGATCCGGGCGTCACCTGGGTCAGTGCAGGCGCTCGACGAGGTTCACGATCCGACCGTCCGCGCAGGCGAGGGCCGCTTCGTCAGGATCGACGAGGTCGGTGACGATCGCCCGGATGCCCGCCGCAGTGATCCTGTCGTAGGCTCCCCGGCCCATGCCCCGGGCGACGAGGCAGGCGCAGTCCATGATCGGCGCGATCATCTGGTCATGCCGCTCGTGAGCCGCCGGCGTGTCGTGCCCTCCGCCCACCCCCTCGTGGCCCGATGGCGCATCCAGGTGGGGCGCGGACTTGGGCCGCAACTCGCGGCCGACGATGGTGCCATCGTCCACCGTGATCACCGCGTATGCGCGCGCGCGTCCGAAGTGCGCGCTGATGGACTGCCCGTCGTCGGTGACGATCGCGATCTTCATGTGTGGTCCTTCCAGTGGGGTCGGCGTGTCGCCCACGCCGGCGCCTGGCGAGATCCAGCCGCCGAAGGCATGCGCGCAACGGGCAGCGCAGCGGCCGAGCGACGGGCGACGAACTCAACGCGGTGGAAGTGGTGCGGCTCGCCGAGCGCGGTGGTGGTGTCCTCCTCGAGATCGACCCAGTACTCGATCTCGAACGAGGAGAGGCGCGCCCGGACCTCCGCGGGCGGCAGGCACGTCATCGACGGATCCGGCGCGGACCCGTCCCGATCGCCGAACAGCATCGCCGCGAACCGGCCGCCCACGGGCAACGCGGCGAGGATGCGCTGCCATGTCCCCCAGAAGGCGTCGGACGGGAGGAAGGGCAGGCTCAGGCTCGCGTTGACGAGCTGACATGCGGGCACGTCGACGTCGGCGAGATCCGCGACCCGCGCCTCGAGCGCGGCCCTCAGCTGCGGTTCGGTGGCGGCCTCCAGCGCCGCGATCGCAGCGACCTCCCGGTCGATCGCGAGCACGCGCCATCCTGCCCGGAGCAGCTCCCGCGTATCCCGGCCGGCCCCGCATCCGAGGTCGACGGCCGACAGCGGCCCGGCCGGACCTTCGGCGGCGAACAGCTCGATGGCCCGGCGCACCGTCTGCCAGGCGGGCCGCTCGCCGGTCACGGCGTAGTAGCGGGTCCAGTACTCGGAGTCGGTCACCGGTCGAGCGTAGCAGCCGGCACGGGCCGGAACGCGTCGGCGTTTCGTTCCGCGAGCTACCGCGCGAGGATGCGGCCGCTGCGGGCCCATGCGCTCGTGCCGCCGTGCACGGACACCGCGTCCTCGAAGCCCTGGCCGATCAGGTAGTCGGTCGCGCCACGGCTGCGGCTCCCCGAGGCGCAGATGACCGCGTAGCGCTTGTCGCGCTTGAGCTGGGAGACTCGGTCGGGTAGCCGCTTCACGGGGACGTGGACCGCTCCGACGACGTGACCGCGGGCCCACTCGTGGTCCTCACGGACGTCCAGGACGCGGACGGAGCCCGCCTCGATGAGTCGGTCGAGTTCGTCGACGTCGATCTCGGGCGTGCTACCGCGGCGCAGGAACGAGAACATGGGACCTCCGGTGGTGGAGTCAGGCGGGTCGGACGCCGCAGGCGCCGCCGCGGGCCCGCGAGCGGAGCCGCCAGGCGAGCGTGCCGGCAAGGAGCGCGAGCGAGAGGGCCCCGATGAAGGGCTGGATCGGGGCGAAGATCGTGAGCGCGCCGCTCGTCCCCAGGAGGACGAGGGCGATCTTGTTGCAGACGGGGCACCCGATCGCGAGGAACGCGCCGAAGCCGGCGAGCGTGCCCAGGGTGGTGCCGCGCGTCTCGGCCGCGGAGGCCGCCGCGGAGGCCGCCGAGGAAGCAGCGGAGGTCGCAGCGGCGCCACTGCCCGCACGCGAGCCGCCGAGGACCGATGGCTCGGCCCGCGCCATTGCCGGCACCACGTAGGTCGCCGCGAGGATGCCCATGAGCGGCGCCGAGGCTATCCAGACGGCGATCGCGAACGGCTCAGGCGGGATCTGCCGCCCGAAGACCGGGTTCGGGATGATCGCGGAGACGAGCCCGAAGGCGAAGAGCGAGACGACGCCCCAGACGACGGCCCACGCGAGCAGACGGCGATCGGCGAGCGCCCTGGCACAGACTCCCATCAGCCGCGGTTCTTGTCCACGATCCGGCGGCCGCTCGCGGTCCACTCCGCCATCCCGCCATCGAGGTTGATGATGTTCGTGTAGCCCAAGTCGAGCAGCGCCTGCGCGGCGACCCTGCTCTCATTGCCCGCCCGGCAGTAGACGACGATCGGGGCCGCCTTGTCCGCCGGCAGCGCGGAAGCGCGCGCGGTGAGGTCCGTGTACGGGATGTACAGATCGGTCCCATCGATCTCGCCGATGTAGGGGGTCTTCACGTCGAGGAACGTGAAGTCCTTCTTCGCGAGCATCGCCGCGAGCGTGTCGGCCGAGACGGTCGTCCACTGGCCCCCGTTTCCCTGCTCGACCGTGCCCTGCGACGACGCCATCGCGGCGCCGCCGGTACCCGCGGCGACGCTGCCGCTCGGGCGCGACAGGAACGTCCAGCCGATGCCGACGGCAAGCACGGCGATGGCCGCGACCGCGACGACGCCGATGATCCGGTTCTGGCGACGGCGCGCGTCGACCGCCGACGCGCCCTTTTTCGCCTTCGTCCCGGTACCGGTGGCGCCCGCGGTCGTCCGCTGAGCGCTCGCGGCCGCCGGGGTCGTGCCCTTGCCCATGGTGGTCTTGCCTTTCGTGCTCGACATCGCGCGACAGCTCCCGTGCTCGGATGTGGTATCGGGTCGACCGATCAGCGCGCCTGGCCGACCGGGGCCGGAGCCGGAGCCTCGGCGGTCGCCGTGGGATCCGCGCCGGGCCCGAGGACGATGACCTCGCCGGATCGCTCCACGCCGTGGGCGTCGCGGACGAGGTACGCGTGGCGGACCTCGGTGATGCCGCTCGAGAGCGTGGCGCCGACGCTGCAGTACTTCGTCGCCGACAGCTCGATCGCCCGCCGGACCGCATCGACGTCGATGTCCGTCCCGTCCACCACGTGGACGACGTCGATCCGCGTGAATGCGTTCGGGTGGCTGTCCATCTGCACGCCCTCGGCGCGCACTTCGTAGGCCGTGATCGCCTGGCGCTTCTTCCGGAGGATCGAGATGACGTCCATGGCGGTGCAGCCGGCAAGGGCGACGGGGACGAGCTCGGCCGGACGCGGGCCCGTGTCGCCCGTGCCGTTGTCGAGGACGATCGTGTGCCCGCTGCCGGTGCGGGCGAGGAAGCGCATGTCCCCGCCGTCGAGGGTGACCGTCGCGGTCTTGTGTGCCATCGATGTGCTCCGTTCGGGGTGGGACCGCGGCTCTGCTGGTCGCGGCAGGGACTGGTGGAAGGTCGGTCGGTCAGGCTCCCGGCTCGAGGGCGGCGATCGCGCGCATCAGTCGCGCCTTCGCCTCCTGGGCGACCAGGCGGATCCCTGGCGAGTCCACGATCCCGAGCGCGGCCATCGGGTCCATGGCTTCGACGATCGTGTCAGGGCCGTCCTCGCGGAGGACGACGTTGCAGGGCAGGAGGGCGCCGACCGACGGATCCACTTCGATCGCCCGATGCGCGAGCCGAGGGTTGCACGCGCCGAGGATGACGTAGGGGTCGCGGTCCACGCCGAGCTTCGCCTTCATCGTGGCGGCGACGTCGATCTCGGTGAGGATCCCGAAGCCCTCCGCCATCAGGGCGGCCTCGACCGCAGGGCGGGCACTCGCGAGAGAGCCCGGGATCCGCGTCCCGAACGTGAAGCTGGTCATCGTCGGCATCGGGTCACCCCTGGGTCGCGTGGAGGACGGGCGTGGAGACGGCGTCGGCCGGACGGCCGGACCGCCCGAGCCTGCGGGACACGATCGCGTGGATGATGTCGCAGGCGTCGGAGATGGCGGGCTCCGCCAGGTGGTAGACGACGGCCGTCCCGACCCGCCGGCCCTCGACGAGCCCCGCTGAGCGCAGGACGGCAAGGTGCTGGCTCGCGTTGGGAAGCGTCACCCCGATGGCGGCTGCGAGCTCCCCGACCGAGCGCTCGCCCGAGCGCAGGGTCTCGAGGAGCATGAGCCGCTTGGGGTCCGTCAGGACCTTGCAGACGTCGGCGTGCAGCCGGTATGTCTCGAGTGCGTCGTCGGTGTAGCTCACGTTGCTGGCTGCGTCCTCGCTGGTGGGCGTCCGTTGTCGATCGACTGACTCTACATGTATTTGCAGAGTTGCGCAAGTCGCAGATAACTGCCGACAGCTGGCGGGCGTCCGTCGGGCGCCATCCGTCAGCCCCTCGGGCGCACCGCGCGCATCACCGCGTCGATCGCGAGCCGCCCGGCGTCGAGTGGCCTTGTCACGGTCTCCGCGCGCGCGACGACGAGGTCCGGCAGGTCCGCCGCGACCTCCTCCGCCGTGAAGAGGACGGCCGGATCCTGCGGGCCCGGCCCTCCTTGGTCGAGGTTCGTTCGATCGTGGGCGACTACAAGAAGGCTCCCACCGGGCGCGACGGCCTCGGCCGCCCGGGCGTAGACCAGACGGCGTTCCTCTCGGGGCAGGTGGATGTAGACGAGGCAGACGAGGTCGAACGCGCGCGAGGGCGGCGTCCACGCCAGGAGATCCGCCCGCACCCAGTCGACGTCGACGCCTTCCCGCTCCGCGAGGGCTCGTCCGCGGTCGAGGGCGACCTGCGAGAAGTCGACCGCCGTGACATGCCAGCCCTGCTGCGCGAGCCAGACGGCGTTGCGCCCATCGCCGGCGCCGAGGTCCAGGGCGCCGCCGGGCGCGAGCGGGCCGATCTCCTCCACGAGCGTCGGATCGGGCTCGGGCGACTCGATCGGCTCGCGGGCAGCGTGGCGCTCGTCCCACATCTCCTGCCGCGTCCGCTGCGGCCCGCCGTCGATGTCGTTCATGGGTCCATCTCCGTAGCTCCGTGGGAAGCGAGGTGGTCCGCGATCCGCCGTGCCATCGCGGCCTCGACGACGGTGTCGGGGTCGCGAAGGCCGCCGAGCGTCGCGCGGACGCCCACAAGGCTCGCATAGAGCGGCGGACAGGTCGGGCATGAGCTAACGTCATCGTGTGTGGAAACGGCGCCGCGCTCCCGTTCCGTCGGCTGACCGGGCGAGAGCACGGCGTACCCTTCCGATGAGCAAGCAACTCA
>JBAWVU010000116.1:0-7255 GCA_037147135.1 Chloroflexota bacterium | reverse complement strand
CCCACACCCTCGCCCTCGTCGACGCCGTCGCCGTCCCCCGGCCTCGCCGTGTCGATCGCGGCCGTGGTCGCGTCGCCGGTCGGGACGCACGTCCGCGCCCGAGCGGTCGTCACCGCATCGGCGGGGCACCTGTGGTCGGCCCGGCTCGGCACGATCCAGGATGCGACGGGTGCGATCGTCGTGCGCTACCGCGTCGCGGATGCACGCCCGGTCGTCGGGGCCCGGGTCATGATCGTCGGCACGCTCGTGAAGGCGGGGTGGCGAGTCGAGCTGCGCGCCGATGAGGCGTGGCAGACCGTCGACCTCGACGAGGCCGTGCTCCCGGTCCCCGTCGCGCGAGACGCCGGGGCCTCGATCGATCCGACCGAGGACGGCCGGCTCGTGACGATCGCCGGGACCGTCGCCAAGGGCGGGACCCGCGGGTCCGACGGACGCATCTCCGTGACGCTCGCGACCGCGGAGGGGACGCGGATCGGCGTGCGCGCGACCGCGGTCGCCGGCATCCCCGCCGCATCGCTCGTCGCAGGGAGCACCGTGCGCCTGCTCGGCGTCGCGGAAGGAGCCGTGAGCGGCACCAAGTCGCTGCAGGGCAGGCTCTGGCTCCGCAGCGTCGCCGACATCGTGCCCATCGCCGCGTCCGCCCTGGCCGACGTCGTCACCGACGAGACGGGGAGTGACGGCACCCTTGACACGGTCCTGGCTCCGACGTCGGTGGCGCGGCTCGCGGCGGGAGGCGTGGCCGTGATCGAGGCGGTCGTGACGGTCCCACCCGGCATCCTCGTGCCACGTGGGCGACTCCTGCGAGTCGAGGACGCGACGGGCACGGTCGAGGTGCTCCTCCCGGCGGTGGCTGCCGCCGGCTCGTCGCTCCCTGGCATGGCCATCGGTGACCGTCTCCTGATCAGCGGGAAGGTGGTCGCGCTCGCCGCCGGCCTCCGCATCCACGCCACCGCCGTCACCGCCTCGGGGGTCGGCTCCGTCGCGGTCCGTACCCTGCTGACCGGACCCACGGCCGCGGACGTCGGCCGCATCGTCCGGGTGGCCGGGCCGGTCAAGACGGTGCGTCGGTCGGGGACCGGCTGGCGCGCCGAGCTGACCGTCGGGGCGGGCCTCGTGCTCGTCATCGGCGACCCGGGCTCCGCCATCCCGATCGAACGGGTCGCACTCGGCTCGCAGGTGCGCGTGACGGGCGTCGTCGTCGCCGCGTCCTCCGGCTCGACCGACACCCGGCCGCGCATCGTCCCGCGCATCCCCGGCGACGTCGTCGTGGTCAGAACGGCCGCCGCATCGGCGGCGACGTCGACGGGCCGCGTGGCGGCGGCCGCCGTGGGCGGAAGTGCGTCCACGGGAACCGCGACCGCCGCGACGGTCGGGCCGGGAGCGTCGATGGGCACCCTGCGCTCGTCGACGCTCCTCCCGGCGCGCCGGACGGCGACGGAGCTCACGCGCCGAAGCGCCGTCGGCGAGCAGGTGCTCGTGAGCGGCATCGTGCGCGGCGTCGTCGACACGGCAGCACTCGTCGAGGACGAGACGGGGATCGTGCGGGTCGTGCTCGGCGGGGCCGCGGCGGGGCTTGCCGGGTCACTCCGAGCGGGCGATGCGCTCCGCGCGGTCGCATGGACGATCGACGGCGGTGGCACGGCCGCCGTCGGGGTCGATGACCCGGACGCGGTCGTCCGGGCGGGGACTCCCGTGGTCACGTCGGCGGCTGCCGACGACCCTCCAACCATCGCGCGGGTCTCCTCGCTCGCCGGCGCCGACGATGGTCAGCCTGTCATGCCCGCGTCCGTGCTCGCCGGCGCCGTGACCCTCTCACCACCTCCCGACGGAGGGGCTCCGGCCGGTGGACCTGCGGGCGCCGCGACGCTCGACCCGGCCGCCGACGGTTTCCCACTCGGTCTCTTCGCGCTGGGCCTCTCGGCCGCCGGGGTCGCTGCTGCCGCGGCGGTGTCGGTCGCGGCCGGACGCCTCCGACGGCGCAGGGCACTCGACGCGCGGGTGGCCGCCCGGCTCGCGGCCCTCGCCGGAACCTCCTCCCACGAAGGGCCGCGGGGCGCCCGCCCCGCGTCGCTCGTGCTTGACGCTCGTGAAGCGGCGAGCCTATCCTCGCCCCCGACCCGCGCCGCACAGGCGCGACGGCTGTGAGGAGGCACCGTGCCGAAGCCGGATCGCCGCGTGGCGCTCCCGGAAGGAGAACGGCAGTACCACATCGACCTGGGCCCCGGCGAGCTGGCCGAGTACATCCTGCTCCCCGGCGACCCGGACCGGATCACCCTGATCGCCGAGCGGATGGACACGGTCGAGGTGGAGCGCCGGCACCGCGAGTTCAGGTCCGTGACCGGCACGCACCGCGGCCGTCGGATCTCGGCGGTGGCCACTGGTATCGGGACCGACAACGTGGAGATCGTCATCGCGGAGATCCTCGCGCTCGTCGAGCGGCCGACGTTCCTCCGGATCGGATCCTCGGGAGCCCTGCAGCCGCAGATCGACATCGGCGACCTCATCATCACGACCGGGGCGGTCCGCCTGGAGTCGACGACGAGCTGGTACGTGAGCGACGGGTTCCCCGCCGTCTCCGATCCCTGCGTCGTCATGGCGCTCGTCGAGGCCGCCTCGCGGCTCGGGGTCCGAGCGCACGTCGGGATCACGGCGACGGCGCCCGGCTTCTTCGGCCCGCAGGGCAGGCCGATCCCGCAGCTCCCCATCCGCTACCCTGACCTCGCCGAGGAGATGGCTCGGCAGCGGGTCCTCAACTTCGAGATGGAGGCGTCCGCGGTCCTCGTCCTTGCCGGCCTCGCGGGGTGTCGGGCCGGCGCGGTGTGCGGCGTGTTCGCGCAGCGCGTGCGGGGCGAGTTCGCCGATGCGGAGGCCCGTCGCCGGACGGAAGATGCGACCATCGATATCGGTCTTGAGGCGTTGGCGGTCCTCGGTCAGATGGATCGGCAGCGCGATGAGGCAGCGGCGGCGCTCTGGCGCCCGTCGCTCTGGCGGTGAGCATGCGCTCGTCGGACGACGGGACCCGTTCCCGTCGGCGGCAGGGGGCATTGAAGGGAGGAGCAACGGATGGCTGAGGCCTATTGCGTCAAGTGCAAGGCCAAGCGCGAGGTCAAGGACCCGTCGCACGTCACGATGAAGAACGGCAAGCCCGCGCTGACGGGCATCTGCCCGGTCTGCGGGACGAAGCTCTACAAGATCGGCGGCTGACGCCTCTCCTCGACAGCACAGCGAGGCCCTCGCCCACGGTGGCGGGGGCCTCGCGGCATCTCCGGGCCGTTCGGCCCGGACCCTTCGGGACCGACCTCCCGTCGATTAGGTACGGACCATTTGGTACCATAGCGATGTCTCCCGACCGCGGTCGCGAGGTCCCGTCCAGTCGCGATCGGTGCTCACGCTCTATCTCGACGGCACGCAGCTCCGCGCGGCATCGCCGGGCGACCGTCGGACCGCCCGCCACGCTGGCGGGGCACCTCGTCGAAACGTGCCGGCGGCGGCCGGCTGACCAGCAGGCTCTCGGGCCGTGCCGCAGCAGCGGCCGCGCCCGGAGTGACCCCAGGAAGCGACCAGAGACGCCACATCGGACAGGAGGACATCGAGATGACGACCCGCGTCGGCATCAACGGGTTCGGCCGCATCGGACGGCAGACCCTCAAGGCGATCATCGAGCGCGCGCCCGAGCTCGAGGTCGTCGCCGTCAACGACATCGTCGACACGGCGATGAACGCGCTGCTCTTCGCCCATGACTCCACGTACGGCGCCTACCCGGGCACCGTCACCTACACCGACGATGCGCTTGTCATCGACGGCCGCGTCGTCAAGGTGCTCAAGGTCGCCGCACCCGAGTCCCTGCCGTGGAAGGACCTCGGCGTCGACGTCGTCATCGAGTCGACCGGCCGGTTCACCGATGCGGACAAGGCTCGTGCTCACCTCGACGCAGGCGCGAAGAAGGTCATCATCAGCGCGCCGGCGAAGAAGGAGGACATCACGATCGTCCTCGGCGTCAACGACGAGGCATACGATCCGGCGAAGCACCACATCATCAGCAACGCGAGCTGCACGACGAACTGCCTCGCGCCGGCCGCGAAGATCCTCCACGATCGCTTCGTCATCGAGCGCGGGCTCATGAACACCATCCACAGCTACACGAATGACCAGCGCATCCTCGACGTCGCGCACTCGGACCCGCGTCGCGCCAGGGCGGCCGCCCTCAACATCATCCCGACCACGACCGGCGCAGCGAAGGCGCTCGCGCTCGTCATCCCGGACCTCAAGGGCAAGGTCGACGGCTTCAGCCTGCGCATCCCGACGCCGACGGTGAGCGTCGTCGATTTCACGGCCGAGCTCAGGACCGAGACCTCCGCGGAGGAGATCAACGAGGCATACCGCGAGGCGGCGCGCGAGGGACGGCTCGCCGGGATCCTCGGGGCATCTGACGAGCCGCTCGTCTCGTCCGACTACCGGGGTGATCCGCGGTCGTCGATCATCGACCTCCTCTCGACGATGGTCATCGGTGGCAAGCTCGCGAAGGTCATCGCGTGGTATGACAACGAGTGGGGCTACAGCTGCCGGACCGCGGACCTCGCGAGCATGGTGGCCTCGAAGCTCTAGGCGCACCTCGACCGGCCCGGACGGCGGGCGCGACGCTCGCAGCGGCGGCGCCCGCCCCGTGGCACGGCATCCGGAAGGGACGGTTCCATGGACAAGCGGACCATCCGCGACCTGGACGCGAAGGACATGCGCGTCTTCGTCCGGGTCGACTTCAACGTGCCGCTCGCGGATGGGAAGGTCGTCGACGACTCTCGCATCCGCGCGGCCGTCCCGACGATCAAGGCTCTGCTCGACCAGGACGCGATCGTCATCCTCGCGAGTCATCTCGGCCGTCCCGACGGCAAGGTCCAGGACGGCCTCCGGCTCCGACCCGTTGCCGAGCGGCTCGGCCAGCTCCTCGGTCGCCCGGTCAACGTCACCGGGGATGCCCTCGGGATCGGCACGGAGGACGCGGTGAGGCGTCTCCGGCCGGGCGAGCTCCTCCTCCTCGAGAACCTCCGGTTCCACGCCGAGGAGGAGCGCAACGACCCCGAGTTCGCGAAGGCGCTCGCCTCGTATGCCGACGTCTACGTGAACGACGCCTTCGGGACCGCCCACCGGGCGCACGCGTCGACCGTGGGTGTCGCGGAGCTCCTTCCCGCGTATGCCGGGCTCCTCATGGAGCGCGAGATCGTCGTGCTCTCCAAGCTCCTCGAATCGCCGGAACGGCCGTTCGCCGCGATCATCGGCGGCAAGAAGGTCGCCGACAAGATCGAGGTCCTCGAGAACCTCCTCCGAAAGGTCGATGTCATCGTCATCGGCGGCGGCATGGCGAACACGTTCCTGCTCGCACAGGGGAAGTCCGTCGGCAAGAGCTTCGCCGAGCCGGATCGCGTCGACCAGGCGAACAAGATCATGGCTGCCGCGAAGCAGGCCGGTGTCCAGGTCGTCCTCCCGGTCGACGTCGTCGTTGCGAAGGAGGTCACCCGCGGCACCGAGTACAAGACGCTCTCGGTCGAGAAGCTGCCGGCCTCGTGGCACATCGTCGACGTCGGCAGGCAGTCCCTCGACCTCATCCGCGAGGCGCTTGCCCCCGCGAAGACGATCTTCTGGAACGGCCCGCTCGGTGTCTTCGAGATCCCCGTGTTCGGCGAGGGGACGCGCCAGATCGCACGGTTCGTCGCCGAGATGGCGGAGGGCGGCGCGACGGTCGTCATCGGCGGAGGCGACTCGGTCGCGGCGATCGAGCAGCAGGGCCTTGCCGGGAAGATGACCCACATCAGCACCGGCGGCGGCGCGTCGCTCGAGTTCCTCGAGGGGCGTACGCTCCCCGGCATCGCGGTCATCCCGGACCGGGAGCCGGCGACCGACTGACCTGCCCCGCGACGCGCGACGCAGCGACGCGACGCGCATCGCGTCGAGGCCGCACCGCACCGCATCACGATCATGCGCGGACTTCGGCAGACACGGCCGTAGGCCGGGGCCCGCCACACGAAGGGACGACCCGTGGACACGACGATCGAGCTCATCGACGCGCGAGAGATCCTCGACTCGCGCGGCAATCCCACCATCGAGGTGGACGTCGTCCTCGCGGACGGCACCGTCGGGCGCGCGGCCGTCCCGTCCGGGGCGTCGACAGGCGCGAACGAGGCCGTGGAGCTCCGTGATGGCGACAAGGGCCGCTACGGCGGCAAGGGCGTCCTCACGGCGGTCAACCACGTCCGTGACACGATCGCCGAGGCCATCGTGGGGCTCGACGCGGCGGACCAGCCCACGGTCGACGACGCGCTCATCAGCCTCGACGGCACCCCCAACAAGGGCCGTCTCGGCGCGAACGCGATCCTCGGCGTCTCGCTCGCGTGCGCGCACGCCGCGGCGACCGCGCACGAGCTCCCGCTCTACCGCTACCTCGGGGGTGCCGGCGCGCGCATCCTCCCGGTCCCGATGTTCAACATCCTCAACGGCGGCAAGCACGCCACCGACTCGACCGACTTCCAGGAGTTCATGGTCATGCCGGTCGGGGCCGCGACGTTCGGTGAGGCGCTCCGGGCCGGTGCCGAGGTCTTCGCGGCGCTCAAGTCGATCCTCCACGCTGGGGGCTACTCGGTGGGCCAGGGCGACGAGGGCGGCTTCGCACCGTCGCTCCCCACGAACGAGGCCGCGATCGAGGTCATCCTCAAGGCCATCGAGAAGGCCGGCTACCGGCCCGGCGCGGACATCGCGATCGCGCTCGACCCGGCCGCCAGCTCGATCCTCGAGGAGGGGTCCGGCGTCGGCGACGTCCCGGCGCGCTACCGGCTGGAGCGCGAAGGTCGGACGCTTGACAGCGGCGAGATGGTCGACCTCTGGGAGAGCTGGGTCTCCCGCTACCCGATCGTCAGCATCGAGGACGGACTCGCGGAGGACGACTGGGCGGGCTGGAAGCTCCTCACCGAGCGGCTCGGGTCGCGGGTCCAGATCGTCGGCGACGACCTCCTCGTGACGAACCCGATGTTCATCGCCCGCGGCATCGTCGAGCGCGCGGCGAACGCGGTCCTCATCAAGCTCAACCAGATCGGGACTGTCACCGAGACGATCGCGGCGATCGAGATGGCCCGGCGAGCAGGCTGGGCGTCGGTCGTGAGCCACCGGTCGGGCGAGACCGAAGACACGACGATCGCGGACTTCGCCGTCGCGATGGGGACCGGCCAGATCAAGACCGGCGCGCCGTCGCGCTCCGAGCGCGTCGCGA
>JBAWVU010000115.1:0-7255 GCA_037147135.1 Chloroflexota bacterium | reverse complement strand
CGGATGCCCGAGGGGGAGTAGACGCCGTACGACGCGGGGCCGGGGTTGCCGCGGGCGGCCCCATCCGTGCGGATGACGACGCGGCGGGGCATGGGGTGGGAGGCCGGCGCGGCCGAGCGGGGCCGTGAGGCGCCCGTCAGGCGTGCCGCTCCACGATCGCCCGCGACACCTCGAGGATCGCCCGGGTCACGTTGATCTCGCGCGGACACGCGTCGACGCAGTTGAACGTCGTGCGGCAGCGCCAGACGCCGTCGGCGTCGGCGAGGATCTGGAGGCGCTCCGGGCCGGCCTCGTCGCGCGAGTCGAAGATGAACCGGTGCGCGTTCACGATGGCCGCCGGGCCGACGTAGTCGGGCCGCGCCCAGAACGACGGGCACGAGGTGGTGCACGCGGCGCAGAGGACGCACTTGGTCGTGTCGTCGTAGCGCTCCCGATCCTCGGGGCTCTGGAGTCGCTCCCGCGCCGGGACCGGCGAGTCGTTCACGAAGAACGGGAGCGCGCTCCGGTACTTGGCGAAGAACCCCTCCATGTCGACGACCAGGTCCTTCACGACCGGCAGCCCCGCGAGCGGCGCGACCGAGATCCTCCGGCCGAGCTGCTCGACCCGCACCTTGCACGCGAGCCGGTTCCGGTCGTTCACGAGCATCGCGTCGGAGCCACAGATCCCGTGCGCACACGAGCGCCGGAACGTGAGGGTCCCGTCGATCTCGTTCTTGACGGCGTGGAGGAGGTTGAGCACCCGATCCATCGGGGCCGCCTCGACCTTGTACGTCTCCCAGTGCGGGGCCGGGTCCCGCTCGGGGTCGTACCGGAGGATCCGAAGATCGACCTGCATGGCTGCTCCCGGCTCAGTAGGTCCGCGGCTTCGGCTCGAAGCGCGTGATGGTCACGGGCTTGTACCGAAGCTCCGGCTGCTGGCCGCCATCCTGGCGATATGCGAGTGTGTGCTTGAGCCAGTTCGCGTCGTCCCGCTCCGGGTAGTCCTCGCGGGAGTGCGCACCGCGGCTCTCGGTCCGCGCCACGGCGGACGCGGCGGTCGACTCCGCACAGTCGAGGAGGTACCCGAGCTCGCGGGCCTCGAGGAGGTCCGTGTTGAACCTCGTCCCCTTGTCCTCGACATAGACGTACGCGTATCGCTCCCGGAGCGCCCGGATCCTCTCCACGGCCGTCGAGAGCAGCCCGTCGTCGCGGAACACCCCCACGTCGGCATCCATCATCCGCGCGAGCTCGGCCTTGATGAGCTCGGGCCGCTCCCCCTCTGAACGTGCCCGCAGCGCCTCGATCTCCGAGCGGATGGGCTCGTCCGCGTCGTCGGGGAGGTCCGGCATCGACGCCCCTCGCGCGTACTCGGCCATCGCCCGCCCGGCGCGCCGTCCGAACACGAGAAGGTCCACGAGCGAGTTCGTCCCGAGCCGGTTGGCGCCGTGGACACTCACGCACGCGGCCTCGCCCGCGGCGAAGAGCCCCGGCACGACGGTGTTGGACGGGTCGCGGATGACGCGGGCGTCGAGTTCGGTCGGCACGCCGCCCATCGCGTAGTGGGCTGTCGGCTGGACCGGGACCGGCTCCCGGAGCGGCTCGACGCCGAGGTAGATCCGCGCGAAGTCCGTGATGTCCGGGAGCTTCTCCTCGATGACCTTGCGGCCCAGATGCCGGACATCGAGGTAGAGGTAGTCCTTGCCGTCGATCCCTCGCCCGTCGCGGATCTCGAGGTACATCGCGCGGCTCACCATGTCGCGCGGCGCGAGCTCCATGGCGCGCGGCGCGTAGCGCTCCATGAACCGCTCGCCGTCCCCGTTGAGCAGGTAGCCGCCCTCGCCGCGCGCCGCCTCCGAGAGGAGGATCCCGATCCCGTAGACCCCGGTCGGGTGGAACTGGTAGAACTCCATGTCCTCGAGCGGGACGCCGTGCCGGTACGCGAGCGCGATCCCGTCGCCGGCCAGCGAGTACGCGTTGCTCGTGATGCGCCAGGCGCGCCCGTAGCCGCCCGTGGCGATGAGCACCGACTTCGCCCGGAACGTGAAGAGCTCCCCGTCAGCGATCCGGTATGCGACGACGCCGGCCGCCCGACCGCCTTCGCCGGCGTCCCCGCCCTCGAAGAGCAGGTCGACGACGTGGTACTCGTCGTAGAACCGCACGCCAGCCTTGATGCATTGCTGGTAGAGCGTCTGGAGGATCATGTGGCCGGTCCGGTCCGCGGCGAAGCACGCCCGCTTCACCGGTGCCTCGCCGAAGTTGCGGGTGTGACCACCGAACCGCCGCTGGTCGATCTTCCCGTCTGGCGTCCGATTGAACGGCAGGCCCATGTGCTCGAGCTCGATGACGCGCTCGATGGCCTCGTTCGCGAGCACCTCCGCGGCGTCCTGGTCGACGAGGTAGTCGCCGCCCTTCACGGTGTCGAACATGTGCCACTCCGGGTGATCCTCCTCGACATTGCCGAGGGCGGCACAGACGCCACCCTGGGCGGCGCCGGTGTGGGAGCGGGTGGGATAGAGCTTGGTGAGGACGGCGGTGTCGACACCGGCCCGGGCGAGCTCGAGGGCCGCCCAGAGTGCGGCTCCTCCGGCGCCGATGACGACCGCGTCCGTGTCTGTCCCGATGGTCACGTCAGCGCACCAGCCCGACCGGCGCCGACATGACGGCGACCGTCCCCATGACGAAGATGAGGACAGCCAGCAGGTAGAGCGCCATGAGGACGGCGGTGCGAGTGCCACCCTTGAGGTAGTCGCTCAGGACCGTCCGCATCCCGAGGAAGCCGTGGAAGACGACCATCTGGAGCATGAGCCAGTCGAGCGTCCGCCAGAAGAGCCCACCCCAGCGCTCGCCGAAGATCCACTGCGTCGTCTGGTCGGCCGGGTCGGAGGCGAAGTGCGTGATGGCGAAGTGAGAGAGGGCGAGGACGAAGAGCGCGAGCCCCGAGAGCCGGATGAGGTACCAGACGGCCATCTCGAAGCCGGCGCCCCCCTGGGGCCTGGCGCGACCCGCACGCGTGATCGTGGCCATCGCGCTATCCCCTCAACGTCGGGAGGCCGAGAGCCGGCGCGATGATGAGATATGCACCGGGGATCCCGACGAGGAAGAAGACGACCCAGCACGCGTACCAGAGCTGCTTGTGGTAGCGCGTGAGCCGCGGCCAGAAGTCGAGAGTGATGACCCGCAGGCCGTTGAGCGCGTGATAGAGGAGCGCCGCCCCGAGGAGAGTCTCCCCGATCCTGCCCGGCAGGCTCGCGTAGATCTCGAGCAGGTCGTCGTAGAGGCCGGGGTTGGCGCCTGCGAGCCAGATGTCGAGGATGTGGAGGAGGATGAAGAGCCAGATCGCGACCCCGGCGATGCGGTGGAACCCCCACGCGACCATCCCGGCGCCGCCGCGGTACCGCAGGAGCATGAAGCCTCCATATGGTCGCTCCGCCCGGCACACGGATGCTCGGGCGGACGGCTGCGGGCGCTCCGGGCCCCTGGGGCCTCCGCGGATGCGCCGCGCGTCTCGCTCTCCCGCGCATTCTAGCGACGGCGGACCGGTCGATGTCCGGCCCTGTGGCCCCTCACGGAGCGGCCGTGGGACCGTCCGCGGTGGGACCTTCGGCCCACACCCGGCGAGGCGCCGAGCCGTATCATCGCAGCGTCCCCGTCATCAGCGGCGCGGCCTGTCCGCGGCCCACAGGAGCGCTCGTCCGTGAAGATCCAGGAAGCCGACGCCAAGCAGCTGCTCCGGGCCCAGGGGTTGCCCGTCCCACCGGGAACGGTCGCACGCTCGGTGTCGGAGGCGACGACCGCCGCCGCGGGCTACTTCGCCGATGGCGCGGCTGCCGTCGTCATCAAGGCCCAGGTGCTCGTCGGCGGACGCGGGAAGGCCGGGGGCGTCAAGCTCGCCCGGACCCGCGACGAGGCGGAGGCGGCGGCCTCGGCGATCCTCGGCATGTCGATCAAGGGGATCGTCGTCCGGAAGGTCCTCGTCGGGCCGGCCGCGGAGATCGTGAAGGAGTTCTACCTCGGCGCCATCATCGACCGCGCGAGCCGCCGGATCATCGTCATGGCGTCCGCGGAGGGCGGCGTGGAGATCGAGGAGGTCGCGAAGCGCGACCCGTCGGCGATCCTCCGCGAGTCGGCCCACCCCCACCTCGGCCTCGCGGACTGGCAGGCGCGCAAGCTCGCGTTCGGGCTCGGCCTGGCCGGGCCGCACGTGAAGGCCTTCGTCGCGATCGCACACGGTCTCGTGCGGACGATGCTCGCCGACGACGCCGACCTCGTCGAGGTGAACCCGCTCGCGATCGCCCGGGAGCGCGACGCCGAGGGGAACCTCGTCGAGCGACTGCTCTGCCTCGACGCGAAGATCGTCCTCGACGACTCGGCGCTCCCTCGCCATCCCGACCTCGAGGCGTTGCGCGACCTCGACGAGGAGGACCCCGCCGACGTCGAAGCCCGGACGCATGACCTCAGCTTCATCCGCCTCGACGGGACGATCGGCTGCATGGTCAACGGCGCGGGCCTGGCCATGACGACGATGGACCTCGTGAAGCGCGCCGGGGGCGAGCCGGCGAACTTCCTCGACATCGGGGGCGGTGCGCGAGCGGACAAGGTCGCCGCGGCGATGCGCCTCATCCTCGACGACCCCAAGGTGCTGTCGATCCTCGTGAACATCTTCGGGGGGATCACCCGGGGCGACGAGGTCGCGAAGGGGCTCATCGCGGCGCGCTCGCGGCAGGAGCGCGACGTGCCGATGGTGGTCCGGATCGTCGGCACGAACGCCGACGAGGCCCAGCGCCTCCTCCGCGAGGCCCGGTTCCAGACGGCGGCCACGCTCGACGAGGCAGCCGAGATGGCGGTCGCGGCCGCGAAGGCCGTCGGAGGTGCAGCATGAGCATCCTCGTCGGGCGCGAGACGCGTCTCGTCGTCCAGGGCATCACGGGTCGCGAGGGCGAGTTCCACGCCCGGCAGATGCAGGCGTACGGCACGAACATCGTCGCCGGGACGACTCCCGGGAAGGGCGGCCAGCGGGCGCTCGACGGCTCCGTCCCCGTCTTCGACACCGTTGCTGCGGCCGTCCGGGAGACCGGGGCGAACACCTCGGTCGTCTACGTGCCCTCGGCCGCGGCCCCCGACTCGATCCTCGAGGCCGTCGGCGAGGGGATCCGGACGATCTTCTGCATCACCGAGGGGATCCCGGCGCTCGACATGCTCCGGATCGTCGAAGTGGTCCGGGAGGCGGGCGCGCGGCTCGTCGGGCCCAACTGCCCGGGCGCCACCTCCCCGGGGCGGGCCAAGGTCGGGATCATCCCCGGCTCGATCCACCGCGAGGGGCGGGTCGGGGTCGTGTCGCGCTCCGGGACGCTCACGTACGAGGCGGTCCAGGCGATGACCGATGCCGGGATCGGGCAGTCGACGTGCATCGGCATCGGCGGGGACCCGATCATCGGGACCACCCACACGGACGTGCTGCGACTCTTCGCCGAGGACCCGGAGACCGACGCGATCGTCCTCATCGGGGAGATCGGCGGGTCGGCCGAGGAGGAGGCCGCCGCGTGGGCGGCCGAGCACATGGCATCGATGCCCAAGGTGGCGTTCATCGCCGGCCGGACGGCACCCGAGGGGAAGCGCATGGGACACGCCGGCGCGATCATCAGCGGAGGCAGCGGGACCGCTGCGGCCAAGGTGACCGCCCTCGAGGCGGCGGGCTTCCTCGTCGCTGACACGCCGACGGAGATCCCGGCGCTGCTCCGGAGGGCCGGCGTCCGGTAGGGCGCATCCGCGTCGCGGCGCCGAGGGGCGGCCCCCGGGCGACGGCTATCATGCGCCGCAGCGTCCGCTCGGGCGCTGCGAGCGGAGGACGTGCGTCCGTGACGGTCGGGGTCGTGCTCGCGGTCGTCGTCGCGCTCGCCTTCGCCCTCACGAACGGGTTCCACGACGCCGCGAACGCCATCGCGACCCTCGTGGCGACGCGGGTCGCCCGCCCCGTCCAGGCGGTCATCCTCGCGGCCGTGTTCAACCTCATCGGGCCGTTCGTCATCGGTTCGGCCGTAGCCAACACGGTCGGGAAGATCATCGAGCTGCCGCCCGACCAGACCGTCGCGGTGATCGGCGCAGGGCTCACCGGCGCGGTCATCTGGAACCTCGTCACGTGGAGCCGCGGCATCCCGTCGAGCTCCGGCCACGCGCTCGTCGGGGGTCTCGTGGGGGCCGGCCTCCTCACGGCCGGCGTCGATGCGATCGAATGGGGCCCGGTCAGCGACGGCCACATCGCCGGGGTCTTCGGTATCCTCATCGTCCTCGCCGTGGCGCCGATCCTCGCGGCGGTCGCGGCGTTCCTCGTCGAGAAGGTCGCGCTCCGCCTGCTCCGACGCGCGACCGTCCGCGCGGGCAGGTCGATCGGGAAGGCGCAGTGGTTCACGTCGGCGGGGCTCGCCTTCAGCCACGGGTCCAACGACGCGCAGAAGAGCGTCGGCATCATCGCCGCCGTGCTCGTGGCGGCGGGGCTCATCCCCACGCTCGGCGATGTCCCGCCATGGGTCATCCTCGCGTCCTCGGCCATGCTCACGCTCGGGACGGCGTTCGGAGGCTGGAACATCGTGAAGACGATCGGTCGCCGCATCTACCCGATCCGCGAGATCGACGGCCTCGTGAGCCAGGGGACGTCGGCGTCGCTCATCCTTACCGCATCGATCATCGGGGCGCCCGTGAGCACGACCCAGGTCGTCTCGTCGTCCATCGTGGGGATCGGCGTGGGACGTGGGCGGTATCGTCATGTCGGCTGGGAGGTCGTCCGCGACATCCTCGTCGCATGGGTCACGACGATCCCCGCGGCCGCCGTCATCGCGGCGCTCTCCCTGCCTTTCTGGAGGTTCATCGCGGCATGACCGGCGTGAGACCCAGGCTCGGGTGGTTCTTCCCCGAGACGCCCGACGTGCTCGGGATGCTCCGGCGCCAAGCGACGATCACGGTGGACGGGATAGCCGCCCTCACCGAGTGGGCGGGTGGCGACGCGACGGCGGCCGACCGGCTGCGCGATCGCGAGCACGACGCCGACGCGGCGAAGCGCGAGCTCCGGATCGCCCTCCGCGCCGCGTTCATCACGCCGATCGGGGCCGAGGACATCTACGTGCTCTCCCAGCGGCTCGACGATGTCCTCAACGGCGCGAAGGATGCCGTCCGCGAGGCGGAGGTCATGGCGATGGCGCCGGACGAGGCGATCGTCGGGATGTCGGCGTTCCTCTCCGAGGGCGTGGGGCACCTCGCCGACGCGTTCGCGATCCTCGCCGCG
>JBAWVU010000114.1:0-7258 GCA_037147135.1 Chloroflexota bacterium | reverse complement strand
GCTCCCGGAACCGCAGCTCACCGCGGCGCGGCTCACGTCCGCCGTGTTCGTGGTCCTCGCGGTCGCCGCGGTGGCGGTCGTCGACCCTCTCGGTGGGCTCCTCCTCGGCATCCACACGTGGACGATCAAGTACACGAGCCAGGCGATGCTCGAGGCGCTGCCTGCGCTCACGAGCATCCTCACGGTGCTCGCGTACCTCGGCTGGAAGCGCGGCAGGGCGGCCCGGGCCGCCGGTCGCCGGACGCGCGTCCGGCCGACCGCGTGGCTCGTGCTCTCCGCGGTCCTCCTCGGCATCACCGCCTCGGGCAAGTACCTCTACGTCGTGGCGGGCGTCGCCGTCCTCCTCGACATGCTCTGGGTCCGCTGGTCGTCCACGGCGGAGGTCGGCCTCGACCGGGGGCGGCGCCTCGCGCGCGCGCTCGCGCCCTCAATCGGCTGGGGGCTGCTGGCGATCGGCGCCTTCGTCGCCACGGACCCGTACCTCTGGCCCGACCCGATCGGCCGTCTTCTCGACTCGCTCACCTTCTTCGCCCGGTACGCGAACGAGGCCCCGGAGGTCGCGAACGCCGGGTACCCGCTGTGGCAGCCGTTCGTGTGGCTCGCGCAGAATGACCTCTTCGACGAGAACGTCTTCGTCGTCACGCTCGATGTCTTCATCACGCTTCTCGCGCTCGTCGGGATCGGCCGGCTCTGGCGCCGCGAGCGGACGTGGGTGCTCTGGCTCGTCGTCGCGCTCGGCTTCCTCCTCGTGTGGCCGACCAAGTGGCCGCAGTACGTCCTCGTCCTCTCTGCGCCGCTCGCGCTCGCTGCCGCGCAGGGGCTGCGGGCGGTCCTCGTCGAGCCTTTCGGCCGATGGGTCGCGCGCGTGCGGACCGGCGGGATCGGCCGCCCGCACGTGGACCGGCGAAGCGTCCGCGACCTAGGCCGCGCCGCGCCGTGGCTCGTGCCCGGCCTCGCCGTGCTCGCGGTCCTCCTCCTCTTCCCGCTCGTGTACCAGGCGGCGATGTCGCTCACGGACTTCTCGTCGCTCGCGATCCGCGACGGTCTCAACGGTGGCGTCCTGCGTGAGGCGGCGCTCGGGCTCACCGGCCAGGTACCTGCCGTCGACTACCAGCCCTTCGCCTCGCACGCGAGCTCCACGCGCGTGAGCTACGCGGGGTTCGGGCTGCTGTGGGAGATCGCCCGCGGCGGCGTCGCCGACCTCCTCGTGTACACGGTGCTGTGGACCGTCCTGAGCGTCGGGCTCCAGGCGTTCCTCGGAGTCGGCGTCGCGCTCCTGCTCGCCCGCCGCGGGATCCGCTTCCGCGGCTGGTGGCGGACGATCTACATCCTGCCGTGGGCGATCCCGGAGTTCATCGGGGCGATCTTCTGGTTCAACATCGTCGAGCCGACGAACGGCTGGATCGCCCTCGCGCTCGGGGGCACGTTCGAATGGGCCGCGCGCCCGGAGTTCGCGCTCCTCGTCCAGCTCGTCGCGGCGACGTGGATCGGCTGGCCGCTCCTCTTCCTCGCCGCGACCGCCGGGCTCGCCATGATCCCGCGCGAGGTGTACGACGCCGCGGCGATCGACGGTGCCGGCGCCTGGGGGACGTTCCGGACCGTCACGCTCCCGCTGCTCCTCCCGCTCGTGGTGCCGGCGCTCATCGTGCGGGCGCTCCTCGCGTTCAACCAGTTCTACCTGTTCTACGCGCTGGGGGCGGACTACGCGACGATGTCGACCGTCTCGTTCTTCCTGTTCAACCCGAGCTCGCGCGGCTTCGGCGGGCTCTTCGCGGCCTCCGCTGCGTTGAACATCTTCATCGTCGTCTGCCTCCTGGTCGGGCTCGCCTGGATCGTGCGGCGGCAGCGAGCCGGCGAGGTGGCGTATGCCTGACGACGTCCGACCCGCCCCGGCCGCCCCGGCCGCGTCCGACTCCGCGGCGACCTGGGTCCGCGATCCGTGGCCGCGCCGGCGCCGCCGGCTCGCGACCGCACTGACATACCTCGCGCTCCTCGTCGTCGCCGCCTTCGTCCTGCTGCCGCTCTGGTCGACCCTCTGGATGGCGTTCGACTCGTCGATCCAGGCGTTCCCCCAGGAGTTCCGCCTCTGGCCGAAGACCCCGTCGCTCGACGGCATCGTCGATGCCTGGAACCACCCGGCCCAGGCAGCGACATTCCCGCTGCTCCTGAAGAACAGCCTGTTCGTGGCCGGCACGTCGACCGTGATCGCCGTGCTCTTCGGGCTGAGCCTCGCGTATGCGTTCGCGCGGATGCGCTTCCCTGGCCGGCAGGCGGGCGCCTTCGCGATCCTCCTCGGCTCGTTCCTCCCGTTCGTCGCGCTCATGGTCCCGCTCTACCTGCTCCTCCAGTCGGTGGGCCTGCGTGCCACCCAGATCGGGCTGGCGATCGTGTACGCGGCCATCGCGATGCCGCTCTGCGTCTGGCTCATGCGCGCGTCGTTCGCCGCGGTCCCGGACGAGCTCGAGCAGGCCGCCTTCCTCGACGGCGCGGGGCGGCTCCAGTCGTTCCTCCACGTCACGCTCCCGCTCGCGCTCCCGTCGATCCTCGTCGCCGCGCTCGTCGCGTTCATCCTCGGGTACGCCGAGTTCGCCATCGGGTGGCTATTCGTCGAGAAGGGGAGCGATGTGACGATCGCGATGGCGATGTCGGCGTTCACCGTGGGCCAGGGCAGCGCGGACTGGCCCAAGTTCGCCGCACTCGTCCTCCTCGCCATCGGGCCGGTGGTCCTCGTCTTCGTCATCCTCCAGCGCGCCCTGCTCCGCGGCTCGCTCTACGGCACGACCGAGCTGTAGGGGATCGCGGCGTCCAGCGCGACTGCGCCGCGGCCCGGACGGGAACCGCTCGGCCGACCGCGGCGTCCCAACGTCGAACGACGTGTCCGTGTACCGTCCCCGTGGCCGCTTCGGGTCGCGAGGAGGCGCGCGAAGGAGAGATCGCGCGACGCGTCCCGGAACGTCGCCGTCCACCATGCCCACGAACCTGGAGACACCGCACATGCGAAAGGTCGCCGCAGTCATCGGCGTCGTCACCGCCGGCCTCGTGCTCGCCGCATGCACGTCCGCCGGATCCAGCCCAGCACCGAGCGCCGGATCCAGCCCAGCACCGAGCGCCGGATCCAGCCCAGCACCGAGCGCCGCCGCGAGCGCCGCCGCGAGCGCCGCAGTGGCGAGCGCGGGCCCCCTCCTGCTTCTCGACGGGGCCTGGACGCTCACGCGCTACCAGGTCGACGGGAAGGTCGCGCCGGTCCCGGATGGCACGTCCGCGACCGCCGTGTTCGCCGCCGGCAAGGTCGCCGGCACCGCCGGCTGCAACAGCTACACCGGGACGTACACGGTCGACGGCACTACGCTGGCCATCGGGCCGCTCGCGACCACGATGATGGCGTGCCAGCCGCCGGCCTCCGACCTCGAGACCGCGTACCTCGCCAACATGGGCAAGGTCGCCTCGTTCGCCGGGTCGGCCACGAAGCTCACGCTCTCCGACGCGAGCGGGACGACGCTCCTCCAGTACGCCCCCACCCCCAAGGGTGAGCTCACGGGCGCGACGTGGACAGCCACCGGCGTGAACAACGGGAAAGGTGGCGTGGTCACGACCGAGACGACGTCGCGGATCACGGCCGAGTTCAAGGCCGATGGGACGCTCTCCGGCAACGCGACGTGCAACACGTACAGGGGCGCGTACACGACCGACGGCGACAGGATCACCATCGGCCCGCTCGTGACGACGCAGATGGCGTGCGACACGGCGGAGCTCAACGCGCAGGAGCAGGAGTACCTCGCCGCGCTCGGCGATGTCGCGACGTTCAGCGTCGGCGGCCACAAGCTCGAGCTCCGCGATGCCACCGGCGCGCTCCAGGTCCTGTACACGAACCAGTAGCGCCGGTGCCAGCCGCGGCTCGCCGGTGCCAGCCGCGGCTCGCCGGTGCCAGCCGCGGCACGCCGGCGCCAGCTTGGGGGCACCTCCGGGGTGTAGGCTCGGCCCACGCCCGACATGACCACTGCCGCTCCATCCTTCCGCGAGCGGCGAATGCGAGGAGACGACATGGCCGCGTTCCGGCTCAACGACCCCAACGCCATCGGCGTCGCCGTCCTTGGGGCGGGACGGATGGGCCTCACCCACATCCGGACCCTCGCGGGAGTGCCGAGCGCGCGCGTCATCGCGATCGCCGATCCGAACCTCGAAGCGGCGGAGCGTGGCTGCCTCGTGGGCGGCGCGGAGCTCGCGCTGGACTCCCCGGAGGAGGCGATCGACGACCCGCGCGTGGAGGCCGTCGTCATCGTCACGCCGACCACCACGCACGCGGCCCTCATCGAGCGGGCCGTCCGCGCCGGCAAGGCCGTCTGGAGCGAGAAGCCGATCGCCCTCGACCTCGCCGAGACGGAGCGCGTCGTCGCGCTCGTGCGGGAGACCGGGATCCCCGTCCAGCTCGGGTTCATGCGCCGCTTCGACCCCGGGTACGTGAAGGCGAAGGCCGCGATCGATGCCGGCGCCCTGGGCCGGATCGAGACGTTCCGCGCGCTCTCCCGCGACACGTACCCGCCGTCGATCGAGTTCCTCCGGTCCAGTGGCGGGATCTTCCTCGACATGGCGGTCCACGACCTCGACCTCGCGCGGTTCCTCGTCGGCGAGGTGGAGGAGGTCTACTCCGTCGGCGCCGTGCTCTTCGACCCGCGCTTCGGCGAGGCGGGCGACATCGACACCGCGAACACGCTGCTGCGCTTCCGCAACGGCGCCATCGGCATCGTCGAGACGGCGCGCCACTCCACGTGGGGCTATGACATCCGCACCGAGGTGAACGGCGCGACCGGCAAGGTCGTCGTCGAGGACCACCAGAAGACGGCGATGCTCTTCTCGCGGGAGTTCGGGTTCGAGGGGGACCACTTCGAGAACTTCCCCGACCGCTTCGAGACGGCGTTCCGTCTCGAGCTCGAGGCCTTCTTCGACGCCCTCCGATCGGGGACGACGCCGACCCCGGGCCCGCAGGATGCGCTCGAGACGCTCCGGCTCGCGATCGCGTGCACCCGGAGCTGGCGCGAGGGCCGGCCCGTGAAAGTCGCCGAGGTCGTCGCGTAGTGCCCCCTGCCTTGACGACGCGGGACCGACCGCGCACGCACCTGGACGTGGCGCTCGTGCCCGCGGAGGCGAAGCGCTGGGGTGCGACCGTCTGCATCCTCCTCGACGAGCTGCGGGCGAGCACGATGATCGTGGCGCTCCTCGATCACGGCGCGACGGCCGTGCTCCCCGCACCATCCCTCGCGGCCGCGCGCCGGCTCGCGCGGCTCCATGGGACGCTGCTTGCCGGCGAACGCCACGTCGTCCGGGCGCCCGGCTTCGACTTCGGCAACTCCCCGATGGAGGTCGCCGCTGCTCCTGACCTTGACGGGCGGAGCATCGCGCTCTCGACCCGCAACGGGACGGCGGTCCTCCACGCCCTGCCGTCGGACGCGTCGGTCATCGTCGGCTGCCTTCTCAACGCACGGGCGAGCGCGCGAGCGGCGCTCGCGATCGCCCGCGAGACGGGCGCGTCGATCGGGATCGTGTGCGCGGGACGGCGCGGGGCATTCGCGATCGACGACGCGATCGCCGCCGGCTGCATCGTCGAGCGCATCCTCGCGGAGGCCGACGACGACGGTCGCCCGGCGACGCCCGATGGCCAGCCCGCATCGGGTCGCTCCGCTCCGGCGGGCCGAGCATCGCCGGGCTCCGGCGCCGCGGAACGCCTCGGCACGATCGTCCTCAGTGACGCCGCCCGCGCTGCCCTCCAGCTGTGGCGGTCGACTCCGGACATCGCGGCCGCGTTCCGCTCGTCGTGGAGCGGGCACCTCATCATCAGCCACGGATTCGGCGAGGACGTCGCCTTCTGTGCGCAGGTCGACAGGACGGACACTGTGCCGGCGGTGGTCCGGGGTGACCCGCTGCGGATCGAACGGTGGCCTGTGTGACGTGCCCTGACTGGAGTACGCTTGACCGTCCACGCACCACGCACGAAGGAGTCCAGGGATGACAGACGAGACCAAGGCGACGCCGGCGCAGCCCGAGGAGCCGGTGGTGGTCGTTGAAGGCGTCATCGTCGATGACGCAGGCGTCGAGGCGGCCGGCGCGATCGCCGTCGAGGGGAACTACGCGCTCCTCGTCGCCCAGTTCGCGGACATGGACTCGGCGAAGCTTGCCTACGGGGAGCTCATCGACGCCGAGATGAAGCGGGCGATCGACATCGAGGGCGTCCTCGTCGTCAACGCCGACTACGAGGGCAAGGTCCACGTCCAGAAGATGACGGACCACACGACGCGCAACGGCATGCTCGTCGGCGCCGTGGGCGGTGTCGTCCTCGGCATCATCTTCCCGCCCTCGATCATCGCAAGCATCGTCGGCTGGGGCATCGTCGGCGCGGCCGTCGGCAAGGCCGGAAACCTCATGAAGCGCGGCGAGGTCGCCGACGAGCTCTCGACCGTCATCACCCCCGGCACGTCGGGGATCATCGCGCTCGTCGCCATCACGGCGGTCGACGCCGTGAAGCAGGCGATCCCGGACGCGAAGGCCGTCAAGACGGTCCCGGTGAGCGACGAGACCGCCGACGCCGTGAAGGAAGCCGCCAAGGCCGCCGCGCCGGAGACCGCCGGCTGACCCACCCGATCCAGTCGGCGGCGTGCCAGCCGGTGCGCCGCCGACGTTCGGATGCGCGCCCGCCCGGGTCGCGCGGGAGGCGGGACTGATGGCACCGCGCGACGATCCCTACCTCGAGCGCGCCCGCGAGATCGTGCGCGGAGTGCCCCTGATCGATGGGCACAACGACCTGCCCTTCGCCCTCCGGGAACGGGTCGGCCTGCGGATCTCGACCGTCGACCTGAGTCGCCCGGTCGAGGGCGTGGACACGGATATCCCACGGCTCCGGGCGGGGGGCGTCGGCGGGCAGTTCTGGTCGGTCTGGGTCCCGGCGTCGCTGCCGGAGAGCCGGGCGCTGCCGATGGCGCTCGAACAGCTCGACATCGTCCATCGCCTGGCCGAGGCGTACCCGGAGACATTCGCGCCGGCGACGTCGGCAGATGACATCGAGCGAGCCTTCGCATCCGGTCGGATCGCCTCGCTCGTCGGCCTCGAGGGCGGCTCGATGATCGCGAGCTCGCTGCCGATCCTCCGACACTTCCATGCGCGCGGGGTCCGCTACATGACCCTCACCCACTGGCGGACCACCCGCTGGGCCGACGCCGCGACCGACGAGCCCCGCCATGGCGGCCTCACCCGGTTCGGGGTGGAAGTC
>JBAWVU010000113.1:0-7321 GCA_037147135.1 Chloroflexota bacterium | reverse complement strand
CTTCTGGGTGGTGCAGTCCGGCCAGATGAAAGTGACCATCGAAGGCCAGGAGCCGTTCATCGCCTCCAAGCACTTTTCGATCCAGGTGCCCAAGCGCCTGCAATACAGCATGGAAGTGGTGGGCAATGAGCCGGCGCTGCGTTTCGAGATGCGCCCTGCCGGCGAATCCCCTGACTATCCGCTGAGCGAAACGCCCACGCCGGTGAAGGGCGTGGAGTACATCAAGGCGGTCTATAGCGGCCACGGCAACTATGACGGCAAGGTCAACGTCCCCTATATCGATTTCGAAAAGCAGATCGTGCAGAGCGGCGAGAAGCGCAGCGTGTGGCTGCGCGACGCGGCCGAGAGCCTCATCGTCATCCCGGCAGGCTTCGACGAGACGCAGCGCGGCGGCGAGCGCGCGGCGCGGATCCGTGACGCGGTCGCCGACGCTCGAACGCGCAGCGACGACGCGCCGGTCATCAACGGCGGGAACTGCGTCGGCATCCGCTCGCGCCCGGGCCGCTACGACACGATGTTCATCCCGACCTGGAAGCTCCCCGTGGGCGGCCGGCCGTCGCCGATCGCGCTCATCACCGGGAGCGGCGCGTTCGCCGTCACGCGCCTCTCGCGTCTCGGCCGCCTCGATCCCCGCTATGTCATCACGATCGGCAACCAGATGGACCTCACCGTCGGAGACTACCTGACGCACTTCGCCGACGATCCGTCGGTCCGCGTCGTCGGCGTCTACATCGAGGGGTTCCGGCCGCTCGACGGCGCCCGGTTCTTCGAGGCCGCGGCCCGGATCACGGCGCAGGGACGGGTCGTCGTGCTGTACCGGGCGGGGCGCACGTCGGCGGGGGCGAAGGCGTCGGCGAGCCACACGGCCGCCATCGCCGGGGACGCGACGGTCACCCGGGAGCTCGCGCGGCAGACGGGGGTCGCGTGGGCGGACACGCCGGCTGCCTTCGACGACCTCGTCCGCACGTTCGCGCTGCTCGGCGACCGTCGCCCGGCCGGCAGACGGCTCGGCGCACTCTCCAACGCGGGGTCGGAGTGCGTGACGATCGCGGACCATCACGGCTCGCTCGTCGTGTCCGAGTTCGCCGACGCGACCACGGAGGCCCTCGCGGCGGTGTTCGGCCCGGCGGGGATCGATGCGGTCGTCGACATCCACGACCCGCTCGACATCACACCGATCGCGGACGCCGCGGTCTACGACGCCGTCGCCCGGATCGTGCTCGAGGCGGACGAGGTGGACGTGGCGATCGTGGGCATGGTGCCGGTCACGGAGACGGTGGAGGCCCTCGAGCCCGGGCCGGGCCACCCCGAGGACCTCGCGCGGCCGGGCGCGATCGCCGATCGGATGGCGGCCCTCTGGCGCGCATCGACGAAGCCGTGGGTCGCGGTGGTCGACGCGGGCGCGCTCTACGACGCGTTCGTCGAGCGGCTCGAGGACGCGGGCATCCCCACATTCCGCACGGCGGATGCCGCGACCCGGGCGCTCGCGGTCGTCTGCGACGTGACCCTCCGCCGGTAGGGCGCCCGGCGACCGACGGCGTCCGCTCGGGCCGGAAGTCGGGGCTGGGAAGGGCGATCCGGGGCCTGGCGACGGCCACGCGCCGGCGTTCGACACGTGGACCTGGGAGACGGACGCACCGGTCTCGCTCGAGGCGCTGCGGGCGACGGCGAGGAAGCTCCCATGTGGCGTCTACCGCTGCAAGGGGATCGTCCGGGCCGCCGGGGCGCCGGGGCGCCGGAGCGACCCGCCGTGCTCCAGGTGGTGGGCCGGCGGGTCGACATCTCGCTGCTCGGGCCATGGAACGGTCGCGAGCCGGCCACGCGGATCGTCGCGATCGGCGCGGCGGGCAGCATCGACGCCGAGGACCTGCGCCGGCGCTTTGACGGGCGCGTCGGGACGTGAGGCGGTCGGGATGCCGAACGCACGGCTCGTGGCGGCGCCGCCATCCGGTGCGAGCCGAGGGCGGCCGCGACAGGTCGCAGCCGCCCTCGGCGTCGTCTTAGTACGTCCTGGCGGCCGCCTCCTCGACGATCCAGACCTGCGGCGCCCCGTCGACGCCGCCGCGCTCCATCGCCGCCGGGAGCGACGGATCCTGGCTGAAGGCCCGAGCACCTTCCAGCGTCGTGAAGTCGTTCACGATGACCAGCGTGTTCGGGTCCGCGACCGAGCGGTTCACCGAGTGACCCGTCGCGCCATGCTGGCGGCGAACGGCCTCGTGCTCCGTGAATACGGCGAGCCAGCTGTCGAAGTCGACCACGCGGTGCTGGACGATAACCTTTGCCATCCGGGGACGCTCCTTCCGTCACGACCGAGCCCTTCGGTCGTCAGGGCCCGACTATATAGTTAGGCAGCGTATTGTCAACACCCGTATCATGGGCCTGCGATGAAGATCCGGATGTCCGACGACTTCTACGACCAGACGCCCGACGCCAACGTCCTGGCGACCGAGGCGGCGATGAACACCCTTCGGACGGCCGACCTGCTCTTCGACCGCATCGGGAGGCTCCTCCGTCCCCTGGGCGTGAGCGCCGCGGGCGGGCTCGTCCTCGGACTCCTCCGCGACAGGGGGCCGATGTCTCCCTCCGACCTCGGCGAGCGGCTGATCGTCACGCGTGCCACGGTGACCGGCGTCGTCGATTCGCTGGAGCGGCGAGGGTTCGTCAGCCGCTCCCCGAACCCGGTCGACCGGCGCGGCCTCCTGGTCGAGATCACGCCCGCGGGGCTCGTGGTCGTGCAGGAGCTCCGGACACTCGTGCACCGCAACGAGAAGGCCTGGCTGGGCGTCCTGTCCGACGCGGAGCTGCGCAGCTACATCGAACTGCTGCACCGGATCCAGGACGGCCTCGTCGTTCGGTAGCTCCGGGCCGTCCGCCGACGCCGGCCGCCTGTACCCCGACCGGGTCCCTGTTCTGGCGCCCTCGGCTGTTGCGGTCGTCCGCTACGCTGCTGGGGCGGCGACGGACCGTCCGGGACGGCTCGCTCGGGCTGCTGCCCGTGAAGCTCCGCGACGACGGGCAGGTCGCCTGGCAGCGAGTCCTGTCCGCGGCCACGTCACACTGGTAAGGGATGGCGGGCGGCAGTCCACTTTCGACCTCGACCGGGAGTTCCGCCGCGACGGGGCGGACGTCCTGCATCTCCTGCCGTCGGCCAGCTACGGCGGGGACGGTGCGCTCGACACGCCGGTGGGCATGATCCGGGCGGTGAAGCTCCGGCTGGTCGTCGGGGCCGGGGACGCCGACTGGTTCGTGACCGGGATCACGGTGACGAATCTCGCGACGAGCACCACGTGGACCTGGGCGTCCACGGACGGGCGCTGGGTGCGCGCGGGGACCCCGGAGACCTTCGTCGCGAACCCCGGGGAGTAGCGCCTCACCCGGAGGTCGCGGCGTCCGGCATGCACGGGGAGGCTACGGGGAGCTGGCGGACGGCGCTGCCGGCGCCACAGCACCACCGTGCCCACGTCGGGGCTCCACCACGGACCGCAACAGCAGGGCGGACACGCCGTACAGGAAGACCGCCGAGAAGAACGCCGCGCGCGGGGCGATGGCGTCGCCGCCGAGGCGCGCCGCAGTGTCGAGGACGAGCCCTCCGACCACGGCCGCGAACAGCCCCGCCGAACCCGTGGCCACGTTGCTGAGGCCCATGTAGCGGCCGGCCGAGGCCCGCGGGATGATGTCCGTCAGCAGGGCCCAGTCCACTGCCAGGAACGCCCCCGAGGACATGCCGAACAGCCCGGCACCGAAGATGGCGATCACGACATGCGGGGCGAGCGCCGTGATCGCGACGCCGAGGGCCCCGATCAGGCAGGCGACGTAGATCACCGGCTTCCGCCCGATCCGATCGGAGACCCGGGAAGCGGGGACCACCGCGACCAGGCTCCCGATCGCCACGACGACCAGCATCGCGCCGTTGACGGCGCCGGCCCCGGACTCGTCGTACCCGAACACGTTCTTCAGGTAGATCACGACGTACGCGAACAGGATCGACCCGGCCATCAAGAAGAAGAGCCGCGAGGCGACGAGCCAGACGTAGGAGCGCTCCCGGAGGATGTCCGTTCCCCAGGTCTCGCGGGCGATGGCGAACCAGGTCTTGCCCTCGCGCGGTTTCGGCGGCGGGCCCTTGCCGACGCGCAGGACCACGCTCGCCATGGTCACCAGCTCGACGATGGCGACGGCCGCGATCGCCAGCGACCGGTTCTGGTAGTAGGCGGCGATGCTGACCAGGGCGAAGCCCGTGATGTTCCCGAGGATCTGCATCATCCCGACCATCGCGCTCGCCATGCCGACCTGTTGTTCCGCGACGAGATCGGGCACGTAGCCCTGGAACGGCCCGCGGGCGATGTTGGACGAGAAGTTCAGCAGGATGAGGAACGTCGCCAGCACCAGCAGCGTGTTGGACGTCGCGATCCCGAACAGGAACACGAGGTCCAGCAGCGACCCGACGACGATGAACGGCTTGCGCCGGCCCCACCGCGATACGGCGTAGTCGCTCATCCCGCCGACGGTTGGCTGGACCAGGATCGCGATGACCGCGCCGCCGAGGGTCACGAAGGCGGTCGCGGCGCCGAGGGGGACGTCCCCCCGGATGTTGGTGTACGCGAGCTCGTAGCCGATGTAGAGGCCCACGGCCCCGTCGATCGCCGTCAGGCCGAGCCAGTAGGCGGAGATCCGCGCCAGCTGGGTGAACGGCAGCAGGGCGGTCGGCCGGGCCCCGGCCCTGGCCGGGGCATCGCGGGCGTCGGGCGCTCCGGCAGGCGTGGTCGCGATGTCGTCCACGGTCGTCCCCCCTGCCCCTCGGGTCGCGCGCGCCGCTCGTCCACGCGGGTGCGGCTGGCCGTCGTCCCGATGCTCACCACGCTCCACGCGCAAGGCTGGAACAGCAAGGGCCGTCGGTCACCACGACCGGTCGAGGGGCCGGTGAGCTCGTCGGGAGCGTCCCAGCCGGGACGCTCCCGAAGCCGCGGTCGGCGAAGGGCATCCCCGGGTCGTTCGGCTCTCGACACACGGACCACGGCTGGTGATGATCGCGGCGCGCGGCGATGCCAGCGGCCTGCACGACGACGTCGTCGCGACGCTCGAAGCAGTCAAGCCGGGTGGTTCGGCAGTGGACATCAGCCGTCGAGCGCTGGCCGCCAGTGGCTCGGTGCGGTCCGGCGGCCATGCATAGGGCAGCCCCATCCCGCCCAGCCGTTCGGACGCTCGCACCCGGGTCCGTTGCGTCCCGCGACAGTGACCCCACAGCCTTTGGGCACGTGGTCCGGACACTCATCGCAGGAGGAGGCCTCGATGCTCGCTGATCCTGGTCCCGCTCCCGTGGCCAGCGGACGCGGCATACGCGACTGGCTGGCATCCGTGATCGGCGTGGGCCGCGGGCTGTGGCTCCTCCCGCTCGACGTCGCATTCCGGACCGTCGGGCTGCGGTACGGCTGGCTGAAGACGCTGTTCGAACTGACCCCTGCCCGGATCCTCGCTGGACTCGGCCAGCTGCGCGCGGAGCGAGCGGCCTGGCGCGCGGTCCGGAACGTGCCGGCCTACCGGCGCTTCCTCGCGGACGCGGGCACCCGCGGTCCGTCGCTGTTTCCGCTCGGGATCCTGGGGCGTCTGCCCGAAACGGACAAGCGTTCCTACGTCGATCGGTTCAGCCTCCTCGAACGGTGCGTCGGCGGGTCCGTCCCCTACCCGGGCACGACGATCGATGAGTCGAGCGGCTCGACCGGCACCCCCTACAACTGGATCCGCGGCCGCCACGAGCGCGAGGTCGCCCATCGGAACATCAGCTTCTTCGCCCGCTATGCGTTCGGCACCCGGCCCCTCGTGACGATCAACGCGTTCTCGATGGGGGCGTGGGCGGCCGGCTTCAACATGAGCCTCGGGATGATGCGCCACGGGATCGTCAAGTCGGTCGGCCCCGACATCGACAAGATCCTCTCGACACTCGCCTACCTGGGTCCCGGCTACAGGTTCCTCATCTCCGGCTATCCACCGTTCCTGAAGCATCTCCTCGACGAGGGCGACCGCCGCGGTTTCCCGTGGGCCAGCTACCAGCTGCATGCCCTCGTCGGTGGCGAGGGCATGAGCGAAGAGCTTCGGGACCTCCTCCTCGTTCGCTTCCGATCGGTGTTCTCCGGCTACGGCGCGACCGACATCGAGATCGGGATGGCGGGTGAGTCGCCGGTGAGCATCGCGATCCGCCGTCTCGCCCGCGCCCGACCGGACGTGCGGGAGGCCCTCTTCGGCCGCGACTCGCGCCTGCCGATGGTGTTCCAGTACAACCCGCTCATCCACTTCCTCGAGGTGAACGGGGAGCACGAGATCGTGTGCACGGTCAGCCGCCTCGACTTGCTCGCGCCACGGATCCGGTACAACGTCCACGACGAGGGCGGGCTGGTCGACTTCGACACCGCGGCCGCGACGCTGCGGCGGTTCGGCTACGACATCGCGAGGCTGGGATCGGCGCCGGAGACGGCCGGCCCGCGCGGGCGCCTGCCGTGGGTCCGGCCGATCCCCCTCCCGTTCCTGTGGGTCCACGGCCGCCGCGACGCGACCATCAGCGTCATGGGCGCGAACATCTATCCGGAGGACATCGAGGCGATCGCCTATCGGGACGTCGAACTCGTGCCCAGGCTCCACTCGTTCATGCTGTCGGTCATCGACGACGAGACCGGGTCGCCACGACCGTCGGTCGCCCTCGAGCTGACCGACCAGGCTGGGGTCGACGACCCGTGGCGGGCCCGGATGTCTGATCGCCTCCGCGATGGGCTGCGCGACCTCAACACCGACTACCGCGCCTCCATCGTGGAGTTCCCGGGGGCGATGCAACCGATCGTCAGGACGTATGGCCTCGGCGAGGGGCCGTTCGCGGACGACGCGTCGCGCATCAAGCAGCGACGGATCGTGCGACCGTAGCGCTGCCGTCCGCCTCGCCTCGCGCCCCGGGGCGGCGGCTTCCGGGTCGCCGCCGACCCGGCTGCGACCCGGAAGCCCGACCGGGCGATCGAGTCGGCCGAACGCGTCCGGCGCGGCACTCCCGCAGGCGAGGGGCGGTCCGGCCCTTGTCGGGCTGTCCGCGGGGCGAGACGCTGACTGATGAAGGGCCGCGCACGCCACCGTAGGCGAGGACGGCACGATCACGGCCCATCAGGGACGGGTGAGGCATGGCTACGGGCGGATCGGGCGAGACCGCGGAGGCAGCCGCGGGAGGCCACCTCGGGCGAGCCTTCGGCGCGTTCCTCGTATGCGTCGCCGGGCTTCTCGCGGCGGCGTCGGCGTTCCCCGAGTCGGCATGGGCCTGGGCCCTCGTCGTCGCCGTGGTCGCCGGCTC
>JBAWVU010000112.1:0-7327 GCA_037147135.1 Chloroflexota bacterium | reverse complement strand
GAGGGAGGGAGGGGTCGCTCCGCGCCGGAGTGAACGCAAAGAGGAGCAAGTGGACAAAGGCTGTCGAGCGTTCGATACTGGCCGAGGAGGACGGCGTGAAGACGGCATGAGACGGCAATGAAGCGGTTCTATTCGGTCTCGGAAGTGGCGAGCCGGTTCGACGTCACGAGCCAGACCGTCCGGAACTGGATCGCCGGCGGGCGGCTCTCGGCGGTCCAGCCGGGCCGCGGTGGCAGGTACAGGATCACCGCGCCGGCCCTCGATTCGTTCGAGCGGGCCACTGGTCTGGCACCGGCGGAAGAGCCGGCCTCGATGGCGGACGCTCGACTGGATGCGTCGGTCGCCTCCGAGCTCGAGAGGATCGTCCAGGCCATCGTGGAGTCGGTGCACCCCGACGGTGTGATCCTCTTCGGGTCACGTGCTCGCGGAGACGACCGGGCCGACTCGGACTTCGACCTTGCCATCGTGGCACCAGACGGATCCGCGCGACGCCGCGTCGCGAAGCAGGCCTACGAGAGTCTGGCCGGAGTGACCGGACGATCGCTCGGGGTGGACCTCGTCGTGCTGACCCCGTCGATCATCTCGATCGAGCGAGATCTCAAGGGCTCGATCGCCCGAGCGGTGTCGCTGGAAGGGATCGTCCTCTATGGATCCGCAGAAGCCATCGCCTGAGGAGATGCGCCGCCTGAGGGTCGAGGCGTGGCTCAGAGACGCCATCGGCGACCTGGCCAGCGCACGGTCCCTGTCCGTCCACCGCGAAGAAGGCACCGCGCCGTTCGCGTCCGCGTTTCATGCGCAGCAGGCGGTGGAGAAGGGCGTCAAGGCCTTCCTCATGTGGCTCGAGATCGACTTCCCGCACAGGCACGATCTTGGCCTGCTCCTGGATCTCACCCCCGCGGGGTCTTCGATCCGGGCGCTCAACGTCCGCGGCCTCACCGTATACGCGGTGGACCAGCGCTACGTGCCCCCGTCCATGAACCCGATGGACCTGAGTGAGAGGCCCATGTGGGACGAGGCCGATGAGGCGGCAGACGACGCAGGAGCCGCACTTTCCCGGCTTGCAGCCGATCTCGCCGCGGCTGGATGGAAGGCTTCGGCGTGAGGATCGCTCGTTCGGCCTGAGCGGACGACCGGCTCCATGGAGCCGTTACGGCCGAGCGTGGGAGGCGGCGCCCGCCGGCCTCCAAGCGCTGCCCCAACTGCCGCCGGGCAGCTGCCGCCGGGTCAGCCCCCGAGTGACACGAGGTCGCCGACCTGGGTCGTCGACCGCTCGATCGCGCCGACCGGCAGCTCGACGACGCCCTGTCCGCCCCGCACCCACCAGACCACCCCGGTCCACGGCCGGAGCGCGCGGCGGAGGCCGACGACCCGACGGCGCCCGTCCGCGTCGGGGTGGCCGAGGAAGACGCAGTCGATCGGGAACCGCATGAACAGCATGTGGATGCTCGGCGATCCCGGGAGCCAGAGGCCGGCTCCCTCGGGCAGGCTCGCCCGGCCCATCAGGCCGCGGAATCGCGCCCAGAAGCTCTCGCCGAGCTCGAGCCGCTCCGCGATCGAGAGTCCCCGGGTGACGTTCCACGCGGACGCGGGGGGAAGACCGCCCCCGGCCGGACCCTCACCGGCCGACCCCCGACTCACCCTCGGTTCAGGGCTATGGGCCGGTGACACCCGAGAACCCCCGGATGACCATGATGATCGCCGGCCCGAGGATGACGATGAACAGCGAGGGGAAGATGCACCCGACGAGCGGGAAGAGCATCTTGATCGGCGCTTTCTGCGCCATCTCCTCCGCCCGCTGCCGGCGGTCGATCCGGAGCTGCTCGGACTGGACCTGGAGCACCTTCGAGATCGAGACGCCGAGCTGCTCCGCCTGGAGGATCGCGCTGATGAAGTTGGTGAGGGAGGGGACGTCCGTGCGCGGGACGATGTCGCGCAGCGCCTCGCGCCTCGATTTCCCCATCCGGATCTCCGCGAGCGCCCGGCGGAACTCGTCGGGGAGCGGGCCGCGGAGCTTCTCCACCACCTTCGCGAGCGCCGCGTCGAACCCGAGGCCCGCCCGGACGGAGATCGTCAGCAGGTCGAGTGCGTCCGGGATCTGGAGGACGATGAGCTTCTGGCGCCCCTTGACCTTCCGGCTCAGCCAGAACTCCGGCACGATGTACCCGATGCCGATGCCGGCGGCCCCGAACGCGAGCGCCATGACCGGCCCGGCGCCGAGGAGGAGGAAGAAGACGACGAAGAACAGGACCGCCGCCACGCCGGAGGCGATGACCTTGATCCCCAGCCACTCCTGCACCCGGAGCCGGCCGGGGTTGCCGGCCATCGCGAGACGTCGCTCCGTTCGCTCGAGGAACGACGACGACGTGGACCTGGAGACGACTCTCGAGAGTCGCCCCGCGAGCGGGCGGAGCGTCCGCTCGAAGAATGGCTGCTGGAGCTCGAGCTCCTCGAGCGTCCGCGCCTGCATCGTCCCGAGTTGGCTGAGGCGCGCCTGCACGGGGTCGGCCGACCGGTTGCCGGCGAGGCCGTAGGCGATGAGGAGGATGGCGCCGGCCGCGACGGCGGCGATGACGATCGGAAGCACCGCGCCCATCGTCAGACCTGGATGTTGACGACGCGGCGGATGACGAGGAACCCCACGAGCATCATGAAGCCACCGAACGCGAGGATGACCACGCCCGCCGGGAGCCCGAGGATCTCCGGCGGCTTGGAGAACATGGGCTCCATGAACTGCGGGGCGATGAGGAACAGGATCCCGGCCAGGCCGATCGGAAGGCCCGCGACGACATAGCCGGAGATCCGCCCCTGGGCGGTGAGCACGCGGATCTCGCCCTTGATCCGGATCCGCTCGCGGATCGTGTACGCGATCGAGTCGAGGATCTCGGCGAGGTTGCCGCCCACCTGGTG
The DNA here is from genome assembly GCA_037147135.1 of Chloroflexota bacterium. Classification (GTDB taxonomy): domain Bacteria; phylum Chloroflexota; class Limnocylindria; order Limnocylindrales; family CSP1-4; genus CAIYQJ01. Next base: position 4,420 of record JBAWVU010000112.1, on the reverse strand, counting down.
CTGGATCGTGATCGCCGTCGCCATGAGCTCGAGGTCGTCCGAGCGCACCCGGCGAACCATGCTCTCCATCGCCTCGTCGAACGGCAGGCCCAGGTTCACCTCCCGGATGACCCGCGCGAACTCGGTCGAGATCGGCGGGCGGGCCTCGCGCACGACGAGCTCGACCGCCTGGAGGAACGACGACCCGGCGCGGAGGGCGTTCGCGATGAGCGTGATCGTGTCCGGCAGCTGCTTGTTGAAGGCGCTGAGCCGGCCGTTCTTCCGGCGCGACACGTAGTAGCGCGGCGCGAGGAAGCCGATGAGGGCCCCCACGAGCAGGAAGATCGGGTTGCCGAGCGTCGGGAGGAGGAGCGATGCCGCGGCGACGGCGAGAGGAAAGCCGACCGTGCACCCCGCGACGATGAGCAGGTACTCGCTCACCTTGAGCTTCAGGTCGGCCCGGGCGAGCTCGCGCGCGATGTTGGCCCCAAAGGTCCGCCCCTCGACCGCACGGTTGATCGACGTCATCGCCTCGCTCTGCGAGAGCTGGTCGGAGATCGAGACGCCCGGGTCGCCCTTCTTCCCGTCCTGCCGCTTCTCGGGCGACGTGTAGCGGTCGAGACGCTCGGCGACGCCCGATCCGCCCACCGTGCGCGCCAGCGCGAACGCGATGAGGACGATGGCGACGGCGGCTACGGCGGCCAGGGCGATCGCGATCGAGGTCACGGATGGCGCTCCACCTAGAACGTGAAGCCGAAGAGGCCCGGCGGCAGGCGGATCCCCATGACCTCGAACTTCTCGACGAAGCGCGGGCGGATCCCGGTCGGCTTGAGCCGGCCCACGATCTTGCCCTCGACGACGCCCGTCTGCTCGAAGACGAAGACGTCCTGCATGATGATGACGTCGCCCTCCATCCCCTGGACCTCGGTGATGTTGACGATCTTGCGGGTCCCGTCCTTGAGGCGCGACTGCTGGACGATGAGGTCGACGGCCGATGCGACCTGCTCGCGGATGGCCCGGAGGGGCAGCTCTACGCCGGCCATGAGCACCATCGTCTCCAGCCGGGCGAGCATGTCGCGCGGGCTGTTCGCGTGGCCCGTGGACATGGAGCCGTCATGGCCGGTGTTCATGGCCTGGAGCATGTCGAGCGCCTCGCCCGACCGCACCTCGCCGACGATGATTCTGTCGGGCCGCATCCGGAGGGCGTTGCGCACGAGCTCGCGGATCGGGATGGCACCCTTGCCCTCGATGTTCGGCGGCCGGCTCTCCAGGGTCACGACGTGCTCCTGGCGGAGCTGGAGCTCGGCGGCGTCCTCGATCGTGACGATCCGCTCGTCGTCGGGGATGAACGACGAGAGGACGTTGAGGGTCGTCGTCTTGCCCGAGCCGGTGCCGCCGGAGACGAACAGGTTGAGGCGGGCCTCCACGCAGGCCCGGAGGAAGTCGAACATGTCCGGCGTCGCCGTCCCGAACCGGACGAGGTCGTCCACGGTGAACGGGCTGGCGGCGAACTTCCGGATCGTGAGGACCGGGCCGACGAGCGAGAGCGGCGGGATGATCGCGTTCACGCGGGAGCCGTCGGTGAGGCGTGCATCGACCATCGGGCTCGACTCGTCCACGCGCCGGCCGATGGGCGCGATGATCCGGTCGATGATCCGCATGACGTGGTCGTCGTTCTGGAAGACGACGTTCGTGAGCTCGAGCTTGCCGCCGCGCTCGATGTAGATCTGCCGCGGTCCGTTCACCATGATCTCGGTGACGCTCTCGTCGCGGAGGAGCGGCTCGAGCGGCCCGAGCCCGATGATCTCGTCGGTGATCTGTTCGAGCATCCGGACCCGCTCGGCGCGGGTGAGGGCAAGGCCCTCCTCGTCCGTGACGCGGCTGAAGATATCCTCGATCTGGCGGCGGACCTCGACCTGGTTGGACAGGTCCAGGCGCGGGTCGAGCTCCTGGATCACCCGGCTCTGGATCCGGAACTTGACGTCCCGGAACGACTCCCGGACCGCCGCCGTCGAGAGGAGGCGCGCCGCCGGGGCGGGTGCCGCGGGCGGGGCCCCACCCGGCGACGGGGGCACGACCTGTCCGGGAGCCGGCGTGGCTCCCCCGGGTCGGGCGCTCTCGATGCGCTTGAGGAGGGACATCAGTTCGGCCTCTGCTCTTTCAGGACCCTAGAGTACCCCGGTCCGTCCACCGGTCCGGGCCACCGCTCAACGGAGTGAGAAGATGCCTCGCCGGCGTTCCACCTTGGGTGCCTCGAGGATCGGTGCGCCGCCTTCGCCGACGAGCGAGCGGGCGATCTTCACGACGTCCTGGGAGACCTGCATCTCGCGGTTGCTCGCGACGAACGGAACGCCGCGGTTGAGCGCGTAGACGACGGTCCGGCCGTCGCTGATGACCTGGTGGTCGATCTTGCGGCCGATCGAGTGCTCGACGTCCGCGACCCTGATGCCGAGCGCCGAATCCGCCCTGTTGAGGACGATGACGATCCGCTCGGGCGGGTAGCCCAGCTGGTCCGCGACCTCGAGGAAGAGCCGGATGTTCTTGATGCTCGTGATCTCGAGCGTGAGGATGGCGAGGATGACGTCCGCGCTGTCGAGGATCGCGAGCGTCGTGTCGCTGAACCACGCGGCGCAGTCGACGACCACGAGGTCGCTCGTCGCCCTGAATGCCGCGATCGTCCGCTTCACGGCCGCGGCGGTGATGAGGTCCGCGGTCTCGGGCGTGGGTGGCGCCAGCAGGACCCGCAGGCCCGACGAGTGGGCGACGGTGAACGTGTCGAGCGATTCGATCTCGCCGCCGGCCTGGAGCTCCGGGACGAGGTCGGCGATCGACTTTCCGCGCGGGTTGAGGTTGAGCAGGATCGCGACATCGCCGAACTGGAAGGCGCCGTCCATGAGGACGACGTTCGCCGTCCGCTCCGACGCGGCGGCCACGGCGATGTTGACGGCGAGCGTGGTCCTGCCCACCCCGCCCTTCGGGCTGAAGAGCGCGACGACCTTGCCGGGCTCGCGCTCGTTCCGCGCGGCCGCCCGCACGTCGCCGATCGGCACGATCGGCATCCGGCCGGCCTTCTCCCGCTCCCGCTCGTAGACCTGCCGGATCGACGCCGTGAGCTCGTCGCTGCTGAACGGCTTCACGAGGAACTCCCGTGCGCCCGCGAGCATCGAGCGACGAAGGTAGTCGGCCTCGCCCTGGACCGACATCATGACGATCGCCGCGCTCGGGACGACCGCCGCGAGCCGCTCGGTGGCGGTGATCCCGTCCATCTCCGGCATGTTGATGTCCATGAGGACGACATCGGGCAGGAGTTTCGGCGCGAAGTCGATCGCCTCGGGCCCGGAGGCGGCCGCACCCACGACGACGATGTCGGTCATGGTGTCAAAGAAGGTGCGGAAGTTCTCTTCGTTCTCCCTGAGCGCCGATTCCGACCTCATTCGTCCTATGGCGACGGCCAGTACGTTTGCCACCGAATTGAGAAGCGCCAAGTCCGCTGCATTCCAACGGCGTTGTTCACCACATGCGTCGAACCCGATGAAGCCCCAAAGTTCGCGGTCGAGTTCGATTGGGAGTACGAGCAGCGAGATGATCCCCTGCGGCTCAAGCACCGCGCGCTCATCATCTGGAAAGTCAGCGACGTCACCCGCTACGTAGCCGCCCTCCTTCAAGATGTCGTGCCAGCGCGGTGCGATGTCGTCCCATGGAATATTCTGGAGTTCGGGATTGTCGATCTGCGGCTCGACGCTTTCACGAGACCATTCGTAGCGCTGAGAGATGAAGCCCCTCGAGTCCGGGTCTCCAGGGACGTGCTCGAAGATGTAGACGCGATCGACTGATGTCAGCTCACCCAGTGCTCTGAGCGCATCGGTGATGTTGTCGCCGGATAGTCCCCCCCCTGAGAGGATGTGGTCGGTCGCGTAGGACAGACCCATGAGCAGTGCGTCGCGGCGCCGAGCACCTTCCTCGCCGAGCCTTCGTTCTGTGATATCTCGGGAGAATCCAACCGTTCCGAGGACGTCTCCCGAGTCGTCGACAACGGGCGCCTTGAACGTCTCGTACCAAACGAGGGCGCCCTGTTCGAGTATCTCCTCTTCAACCGCCTTGTGCTTGAGTGTCGCCATGACTGCCCGGTCGTCAGCGCGGTAGGCGTCAGCGAGATCAGCCGGCCAGACATCCAGACCGGTCTTGCCCGCCAGCTCGTCGGTATCGGCGGAGTCGCTCGCTTTGGCGAACGCCTGATTGACGGCGAGGAATCGCCCCTCCGTGTCCTTGAGCCACACAAGGAAGGGGAAGCTATCGATGAGCGATCGCAGGTATTGCGCGCGTTCGCTGAGAGCCGCCTCGGCTGCCCTGAGTTCGGTGACTTCGCGTGCGATGCCGAGAACGCCGACCAGCTGGTTGTTGTCGTCGAACATCGGCGTCTTGATGGTCTCAACCAGGGCGC
>JBAWVU010000111.1:0-7369 GCA_037147135.1 Chloroflexota bacterium | reverse complement strand
CGAACAGCGCGACGGGCGGCACCGGGCCCACCCGGCCGGCGATGTGTCGCCGCCCTGTGCGCCGCCGGAGCAGGTGGAAGCGACCGCCGTCCACGCGGCCCAGGGGGCCCGCGTCCGGACTGCCGAACGCGTCGGTGGCGCTCGCGTGGAGCTTCACGACCGAATCCGCCGCGTGCACCTCGCCGCCCATGAGCACGACGACGCCCTCGCCGCGCAGCGCGGGATCCGCCGTGGCCACGATGGCGTCGCGCAGGTTGGCGGGCCCGTCCGCACCGAGCGCGTCGGCGCTGCGCATCGCCCCGGTCACGACGATCGGCCGGATGTCGTCGTGAACGAGGTCGTAGACGAAGGCCGCCTCGTCGATCGTGTCCGTCCCCTGGACGATGACCGCCCCGGAGAGGCTCCCGTCCGTCTCGAGGACGGTGCGCGTGGCTGCCGCGATCCCGAGGAGCCCGGCGAACGTGAAGTGGCTCGCGGGCGTCCTGCCGAGGTCGACCGGGACGACATCGGCATGGTCCGCGAGCCCCGGGACCGACGCGAGCAGTGCCGCGCCGTCGAGGACCGGACGGGCTCCGCCGGCAGCGGGGTCGACGATCATGGAGATCGTTCCGCCGGTGAAGACGACGGCGACGCGCGGTCGGCCGGTCCGGCCCTCGTCCGGCCGGGCTGCCGGACTCATTGGATCCCCGGCCGGGCTCACGGGACGCCCGGCGGCGGTCCCGGAGTCGCGGATGGCCGTGCGGCAAGCGGCTGGGCCGGCCCGGTGGGTGTCCTGCGTACGACGACCGAGACGATCCCCGACACGCCGATGAAGACGCCGCACGTGACGATGACGACCGTCGACCCGACGATGTCGGTGATCGGGCCGACCAGGATGATCGGGAGGAAGCTCGCGACGGAGACGAGCATGTTCAGCACGCCGAACACCCGGCCGCGGACCTCCTCCGGGATCTCCTCCTGCAGCTGCGTCTGGGACGGGATCGCGACGACCGCATAGGCGATGCCGGCGAGGAACGCGATGACCACCACGATCGCGAGGAGCGAGACGTTCATGCTGGTCGCGATGTTCGCCTGATCCTGGATCCGTCGGATGGCCGACGCGATGGGTCCCGCGAGGGCGAGGAGGAGGAGGAGGACGCCGAGCGAGATGAGGCCCGTCTCGATGAGGCGTCGACGGCTGAGCAGCCGTCCGTAGCTCCCGACGAACAGGACGCCGGTCACCACGCCTGCGCCGAGCGGGAGCACGACGACCACGAAGTCCTTGGGGCCGAGGCCCAGGTTCGTCGTCGCGAAGTCCGGGCCGAGGACGCCGAGGACTCCGATGAGCGACGCGGCGACGCCGAGGTACGTGAGCGACCACATGACGGACGGATGGGTCCGGATGTACGAGATCCCCTCCCGGAGCTGCGCGACCGTCGCCCCGATCGCCTCGCTGACCTGCGCGGCCGCGCGCCCGGTGCCCGAAGCCGCAGCGACCTCGCCGGCCGCCGCCGCACCGGCCTGTGCCGCGAGACCCGGGATCTCCGGGAGCGACGACTCTGTCCGATGCTCGGCCGCCGCGATCTCCTGCTGGACCGTGGGACCGGTGCCCGCCTCCCGGGCGTCGAGCTGTGCGCCGGTCGGGAGGGCGAAGCAGAAGAGGGCGGCCACGAGGTAGAACGCGGCGACCACCACGATGAGCACGCTCGGACCGGCGATGGTGACGACGAGCGGGCCGAGCAGGGCGAAGCCGACGGCGAACGCAGCGTTCGTCGTGAGCGTGAAGAGTCCGGTCGCCGCGACGAGCTGCTCCTTCGAGACGAGGCGCGGGATCATCGCGAGCTCGGTGGGCGCGAAGAAGGTCGTCACGATCGACACGAGGATGTTCAGCGCGAAGATCGCCACCACGTTGGTGTCCACGAGGACCATGACCCCGAACGCGAGGGCCCGGAGCAGGTTCGTCACGACGAGCATGTGGCGCCGGTCCACGCGGTCGACGAACACGCCGGCCACCGCCGAGAACAGCACGGCAGGCACGAGGAACGTGAGGAGGAGGAACGAGACCGCCGAGCTCGACTTCGTCACCTCGAAGACGAGGACGGTGAGCCCGTAGAGGACCATGTTCCCGCCGACCTGGGTCGCGAACTGCGACAGCCAGAGCAGGAGGAACGAGCGATTCCTCAGGACGGAGGCGGCGCCGGGGCCCTCGGCCGACGGCGCGCCGTTGCCGTCCGGGCGGGCGCCGGCTGCGGCGACGCCCGCTTCGCTACTGATCACGACGGGCCCTCGGCCGACGCCGAGTCGTCACGGATGCCGCTCGCCGCTTCCGCGCGGCGGACGAACGCGACGATCCGGCGTTCGAGCAGCCGTCGCTCGAGGAGGACCCGACGGCCGCACGTCCCGCAGACGAGGCCGATGTCCGCGCCGACGCGGGAGACCGTCCATTCGCGGCCGCCGCACGGGTGCGCCTTCCGGAGGCGGAGCACGTCCCCGACCGCGAGCATGACGACCGGCGGGCCGGCCGAGACAGGTGCGTCCATGCGAGGGGTCAGGCTATCAGAGCCCGGGGGCCCCGTGAGCCGGCGCCAGGTCGCGCGTGGTGGCCGGCAGCACGAGGTCGCCGCGGGGGATCACCGTGAGCCGAACCTCGGGAAACGTGGCCGCGAAGAGCGCGATGATCCCGCCCGCCCGGGTGAGCGAGCCGGCCAGCGCGTTGGGGTCACCGAGCACGTCGAGGGCGAACGGGTCGGTGAGCGGCACGCCATCGACCGTCACCGCGCCCGGATCACCGATGGCGACCGTGCTCGCGACCACGCGGATGCCGGAGACGGCGATCGCCTCCGCTCCCGCGTTCCGCAGCTCGTTGAGGAGGTCCTGCACCGCCGATCCGGGGAGTCGTCCCGCCACCTCGATGCGCACGCCGGGCCCCTGAGCGGCCGCGAGCCCGGACCAGATCCTGTCGCGAGACGTGTCTGCGCGGAGCTGCGACGCGGACTGCTCCCCGCTGCCGGCCGCTGCCCGCACGCGGGCGAGCTGCGACTCGAGGTCGGCGACCTCGACGCGGAGCTGGTCGTTGCGGGCGTTGACGTTGGCGACGAGCAGGGTGAGGTCCTGGGTCGAGAGCCGCTCGAGCGCGCTCCCCTCCGACTGCGAGCGGAGCTGCACGACGAGGAGGAACCCGAGGATGAGCAGGACGGCCGCCAGCGTCAGCTGTGCGCGGTAGTCCCGCAGGCTGGCGGTCATGGCGCCACGGTGGGTGACGCGGTCGGGACGGATCGCGCGTATCTGAGCCGCACGGAACCCGCGTAGGCCGGCACGACGGCGTCGGGGATCTCCGCGTAGCGGACCTCGAGCCCGAACCCCTGGACGCGCGTCCGGACCCAGTCCGTGAAGGCGACCGACCGGGTGAGCCGGTCGTAGAGGTCCGGCGGGCCGACCGACACGACCTGGTACGGGGGCACGAGGTAGGCCGAGTTCAAGAGGATCGACTCGCCGATGTCGAGGAACCCGGATGTCGCGGTGAGGCGCTCGCCGTTCACGGCGACGGCGTCGGCGCCCGCGAGCCAGAGCTCCGCCACGATCGACCGCAGGTCGTCGGCGCTCACGCGGAAGTCGGCCGCGTTCCCGTCGGTGGGGACGGGATCCCCCGCATCGGCAAGCTGGATGACGAGGCCCGGGCCCGTGAGCGGGATGAGGCCGCCGGCGAGGCGTGCGGCGTCGAGCTCGGCCGTGAGCTCGCGCGCGAGGACGTCGCTGCCCTGGCTCCCGGTCTCGGCCGCGCGGATCCGGGTTCCCAGGTCGAGGATCCGGGCCTGGAGCGCGTCCTGCTGCGCGTTGAGGACGCCGGCCGTCTCCACGAGCGGGCCACGCTCCTGGGACGTGTACCGGACCCGCGGCGCCTCGGACCGCGCCTGGGCCGCGATGAGGAACCCCAGGGCGAGCAGTGCCACGCCGAGCGTGACCTGCCACGTGTGGACGCCCCGGAGGCGCGCGAGAGTCCCGGTCATCTTGCCCTGGGGCTCGGTGGCGGCTGGTCGGGATGCGGCGCCTGCGGAGGCGCCCCGTCGCCCGGGGATCCGGCCGCGGCCGGCGGCGGGGGCGGAGCCGCGCCGCGTGACCTGCCGCGGAGCGCGAGCCACGCCCCGACGGCGATCGCGAGCACGAAGACGAGACCGACGAGGGCGATCTCGAGCGTGCGCCCACCATCGTCCGCAGTCCCGGCCCCGACTTCCGGGCTCGGGGTGGCGGAGGCGGCCGGCGCGGCTGTCGCCCCGCTGGCCCCGGGAGTGGCCCCGTTGGGCCCTGGAGTTGCCCCCGGAGCCGGGGTCGACGCGGTCTGCCCTCCGCCGGACCACGCCGACGGCACTGGACCCGCCGGTGCGGGCAGGGGGCCCACGCGCGCCGGCTCGCTCGCGCCGATCGATGCGAGCCAGCCGGCCTGCACGCCTGCGACGGTCACGCCGAGCCCTGCGAGGAATGCCTCGTCGTCGGATACCCCCAGGCGGTATGCGCTGATGAGCCGGACGAGGGCGTCCTGGCCGTAGGTGTCCACGATGTACGAGACGGCGGAGACGCTCTCCGCGTACGCAAGGAAGAACTGGTCGCGGGTGGTGGGGAACTGGCCGGTGAACGCCGTGAGCGGCATGAGGCGGTCGCTGCGGGCCGCGGCCTCGAGGTCGCTCCGATACGACGGCGCATACCCCTCGCTCAGGTAGACGGCGGTCCCCTCGTTGAGCCAGCGAGGCGGGTAGTGGTAGGGGTTCTCCACCGCGGTGTCGAAGACGAGATGCGTGAGCTCGTGCGGCACCACGGTCCCCACCCACGATGCGTCGATCTCGTCCGGCGTGATGAGCGCGAACAGCGTCCGGATCTCCGCGCTCGCCTGCCCGCCGACGTTCTCGCGCGTGCCCGGACCGAGCGCCTGGTAGAAGTCGTCCTGGGTCGCGTAGACGAAGAAGTCGATCGGCTCCGTCTCCGTCACGCCGAGGAGCTTCGAGGCCTTCTCGACAGCCTGCTCGCCGATCCCGAGCGCCCGTTCCGCGAACGCGTCGCTACCCTCGTACCAGTGGATCCGCACGATCGGGCCGGTCTTCGTCCGCCAGTCGAACCGCGTGTCCACGTAGGTCACCGTGACCTGCGGGCCGACGTCCACCTTCCCGTCGGCGGTCGTCACCCGCCAGCGGGCCCCCACGCGCGTGTTCGGCAGCAGCGGGTCCTTCGCCAGGTCGACGGAGAACGAGAGCGGCGCACTCCGGTCGGCTCCGATCGGGACCTCGCCGACGAACGGGCCCGCGGCGCCCGGGTAGTCGAGGAGGATCTCGGCTCGGACCGCGTCCGCTGGCAGCGTCACCGGCTGGCGGAAGACGAGCCCCTCGCCGTATGTGGAGACGGCCTCGGGCGTGCCCCAGGCGATGGTCGTCGCGAGTGCCGTCGGGACCCCGGGGCCCACGGTGAGGAGTCCGAGGACGACGAGCGTGATCGCGAGCGCGCGCAGGTGCCGGATCGGATCGGTCGTTCGGGTCATCGGTCGGCCCAGGCGAGCCCGGCGAGGCGGATGAACCCGAGCCCGTTCTCGCCTGCACCGAGCAGGCCGTCGCGCGCCAGCCACCAGCTCGTGCCGTACGAGAGCGGGACGACCGGAACCTGGTCGCGCACGATCTCCTCCGCCCGGTCGAACGCCGCGTTCGCGGCCGCCGGGTCGGTCGCCGCGCCGCCCTCGGCGAGCGCGACCGTGTAGGCCGGATCGGTCCAGCGCCCGAAGTTGTTCGGCTGGTCTGGCCCCAGGAGGAGTCCGAGGAGCGCGGTCCGCGCCGGGTAGTCGGCCACCCAGTCCACCGACCACATCGGCGGCGGGTCCGTCTCGAGGAGGTCGTAGTACTGGGAGAACTCCATCGTCTGGACGGCGACGTCGACCCCGAGGTTCTCGTGCAGCTGGTCGGCGATCGCCCTCGCGTACGGGTTCCCTGCGGACGTGAACGTGATCGCCGGAAAGCCCGCACCGCCCGGATAGCCCGCCTCCGCGAGCAGCGCCCGCGCCCCCTCCGGGTCGAACGGCGGGAGCATGTCCGCGGCCGTGCGCCCGGCGATGGCCGGCGGCACGATGCTCGTCGCGACCTCCTCCGCGCCGTCGGTCCCGAGGCTCACGACGCGACGCCAGTCCACCCCGGTCCCGAACGCCCGGCGGACGCGGGCGTCGTCGAACGGTGGGCTCGACGTGTCGAAGCCGAGATACTCGACGCTCAGGGAGACGCCCTTGCGCAGGCTGGTGCCGAGGTCGCGGTCGTACGCGATCCACGAGGCGTCGTACGAGCCGATCGAGGTGAGGTCCACCTCGCCGTCCTGGAAGACCTGGACCGGGCTCCGGCCGTCGAGCGAGGTCTTCACCTCGATCCGGCCGATCGCCGGCGGCCCTGCCCAATACCGCGGGTTCGCCTCGAGGACGATCCCTGTCGTCGTCTCGGACGTCGGGCGGTATCCGCCGCTCGCCACGAAGCCCGGTCCGGGCACGAACCCTGCCCGGGCCGCTCCCGGTGGGACGATGGCGAGCGTCGGACTCGCGACGACCGCGGGGAAGTCCGTCGCCGGACGGGTGAGGTGGACGGTGAGCGTCCGGCCGTCCGCCGTGAGTCCCACCCCGTCCGCGGTGCCATGCCCGGTGCGGTACTCGGCCGCGCCGACGACGTCGTCCAGGAGTGAGGCGAGTGGCGACGGCGCGGCCGGGTCCAGGACCCGGAGCCAGCTCCGCACGACGTCGGCCGCGACGAGCGGCGTCCCGTCGGAGAAGGTCAGCCCGTCGCGCAGCTGGAAGACCGCGGTGCGACCGCCATCGTCGAACCGCCACGCCTCGGCGAGCGCCGGCCGCACGACCAGGTCGGCATCGACCGTCGTCAGGCCCTCGAACAGCTGGGCGATGACCGCCGCGCTCCCGGCATCGCCCGCCGCGGCCGGGTCGAGCGTCAGCGGCTCGCCGAGCACGACGGTGGCAGTGCCGGGATCGGTGGCGACGATCGGGGCCGCAGGCGGGAGGACCACGTCTTCGCGGAACGTCGCGCCCAGCTCCGACAGCAGCGGCACGAGCACGAGCGCCGCGATGACGAGGGCCACGACGAGCAGGGCGGCGAGGCGTCCAACGGAGACGGGCCGGGGCGCGGAGGGCGCGGCGTCGGCGCTCTGCGGAAGCATGCCGCGAGTATAGGAGCGGATGCCCTCCGACCTCCGAAGCCGAGCCCGACCGGGAGTCACATCACGCGCCCACCGGCCGTCCCCAGGCGTGTACGCTGCGCGACGCTGGCGCCCCGCCCGATCGCTCCACCCGGCCTGAGGACGATGAATCCACAGCAGCTCCTCGACCCGCTCCCGATCGTCGTCGTCTTCGTCCTGTTCGCGATCG
>JBAWVU010000110.1:0-7443 GCA_037147135.1 Chloroflexota bacterium | reverse complement strand
GGCGGCCATCGTGGGTGCGGCGCGCCTCCCGGACGGACGCGCCCACGTCGTGGTGCTCGACGTCGGCCAGGGGGACGCGATCCTCGTCATCGGCGAGCGCGGCGGCCGCCTCCTCGTCGACGGCGGGCCCGATCCCGAGCGTCTCGTCGCCGCGCTCGACGCGCGGATCCCGCCGTGGGACCGGAGGATCGACGTCGTCGTGCTCACGCACCCGCACGACGACCACGTGGCCGGGCTCCCGCTCCTCCTGGGCCGGTACACGGTCGGACGGGCATTCGATCCCGGCCTGGACCAATCGACCCCGGCGTACCGGGCGTGGGAAGAGGCGCTGCGGGCGCACGCGGTCCCGTCCACTGTGCTCGCGACGGGTGACGTCCTCCACGTCGACGGCGTGACGCTCCGCGTCCTCTGGCCGGACCCCGGCCGCGCCGCGCTCTCGCCGGACGAGACCGGGCGCCAGATCAACGACACCTCGATCGTGCTCCTCGGCGAAGCCGGTGGGGGGCGCTTCCTCCTCACCGGAGACGCGGAGGACGACGTCGACCCGATCCTCGTCTCACGCTCGCTCCCCCGCGTCGATCTCCTCAAGGCCGCCCACCATGGGAGCCGCACCGCGAACTCGAGCGCACTCCTCGACGCGATCCGGCCGACCATCGCGATCGTCTCGGTCGGCGCAGCGAACCGCTACGGCCATCCGAGCCCGGAGACGCTCGGGCGGATCCGCGCGACCGGGGCGCAGGTGCTCCGCACCGACCTGGACGGGACCGTGGACGCGTCATTCGGCGATGGACGCGTCGAGGTCCGTCGCGAGCGATCGACGGAGGACGCCGCGGACGCTCCATCGCATGGTCCCGCCGCCGCGGAGCCGGCCCCGGTGGTCGCGTGGGCGACGACGGCGCGGAGATGGATGCCCGACCTCGCGACGATCACGGCGGCGCACGCTCCGGCGCCTCCCGACGAGCACGGCGACGACGGCGCGAGGACCGTCCTCCTGTACCATCGAGCCGATGGCCGTCCCCGGGCGCGTCGAGGCCGCGGCGCTCCTCCTTTCCCTCGATCCCCCACCCTGGTTCCTCCGCCACGCACGCGCGGTCGCAGAGGTGGCGGGCTGGCTTGCCGCGCGGGTGGAGGCGGCCGGTCGCGGACCGGATCGCGCGCTCGTGGAGGCCGCCGGTCGCGGACCGGACCGCGCGCTCGTGGAGACGGCCGCGCTCCTCCACGACGTCGACAAGCTCGATCCTCCGGGCGGCCCGTCGATGGGGCTCGACCACGGCGATGGGTCCGCCGCGTGGCTCGCCGCCCATGGCTGGGCCGCGCTCGGGAGCGCGGTGGCCGCCCACCCGGTGACCCGGCTCGCGGACGGCCCGGCATTCGATCGGTGGCTCGCCACGGCCCCTGTCGAGGACCGCATCGTCGCGTACGCCGACAAGCGCGCGGGCCAACGGCTCGAATCGATGGACCGACGCTTCGACGCATGGGCACGCCGCTATCCGCCGCACGCGGCGACGCCCGGCTGGGGCCCCGCGACGGTCGACGCGATCCGGGAGCGGGCGGCACGGCTCGAACGCGACGTGTGCACACTCGCGGGCGTGCTCCCGGGCGATGTCCGCCGTCTCGCCTGGACCGGCCGCGCCCTGCGGACGGCTCTCCGGGTTGCCGAGCTTGGGCCGGGCCCGCGATGACCGAGCCGCGAGAGACCGTCAACGTCGGCTACTACCATGGCGACGACGCCTACGGGCTCGAGCGCGCCGCCGCGGCGCTCGGGGCGCGGGTCGCCGGAACCGGCGGCCCATCACTCCGCATCGTGCGGGTGCCCGGCTCCGTGCGACGCGCCGCGGACGCCGCGGAGCACCTCGCGACGATCCTCGAGCAGGTGGCGACGGCGTCCCTGTTCGGCGACGGAGCGCTCGTCATCGTGTCGGACGTGCCGGCGCTCCTGCGCTTCGCCGGCGCCACCGCCACGCTCGTCGACGCGGTGCGGCTCGTTGCGCCGGGCAACGCGCTCGCCCTCCTCGCCCAGGTCGACGCCCACGGCCGCGCGGCGTCACCGGCCGATGCGGTGAGGAAGGCGGTGGTGGCAGCCGGCGGCGAGGTGCTCGCATGCCGAGCCCCGGACCAGCGGGCGTTCGTCGCGTGGCTGCTCGGCGTCGCCGCGGAGCTCGGGATCGCGATCGAGGGGCCGGCCGCCCAGGAGCTCGCGCGCCGGGTCGGCGCCCTCGAGCCCGGTGGCGACGTCGATCGTCGTGAGCTCGCGGCGACCGCCGTCGCCGAGCTGCGGAAGCTCGAGCTCTACCGGCCCGACCGACCGGCGACCGTCGATGACGTCCGGGCGCTCGTCGTCGAACGCTCGCCGTCATCGCTCTTCCGCCTGGTTGACGCGGTCGCCGAGCGGCGACCCGGAGAGGCGATCCCGCTCCTCGAACGCGCGTCCGCGACCGTCGCCGGCCCGGTGCTCGTCGTCCGGCTCCATCGTCGCCTCCGCGACCTCGCCATCGCGGCCGACCTGGCCGAGGGCGGTGCCAGGCCGCCGGAGATCGCCGGCGCGCTCGGGATCGACGTGAAGAAGCCCTCTGCGGACTGGCAGGTCCGGCGGATCCTCGACCAGGCCCGGCGCTGGACCGGCACGGAGCTCGCGGCCGCGCTCGACGGCCTGCTCGCCGTCGACGCGCGGATGAAGGGTGAAGGATCGGCCAGCGAGCGCGTCCAGCGACTCGAGCTGACGCTCTGGATCGCCGAGAGCGTCGCGACGCGCTGACGCGACCCTGCCGGCCGCCGGACGCGGCCCGCCGAACTCCGATCTCCTGCGGCGGTCAGTCGGCCACGCGGAGGGCCCGCTCCCGGAGGACGTGGTCGCTCTCGATCGCGAAGACGCACCGTGCATCGCGAAGGTGCAGGGCGTCGATGAGGTCGGGATCGACGTACAGCTGGTGGCACGTCAGGCAGAGACCGCCGGGGATGCCGAAGCAGAGGCGCTCGGCCCGGTCAGCCATGCGGAACGTCGCGTCGTACTGCGAGTCGATGAGGTGTCCACCGCACTCCGCGCAGCCACCGCGCTCGATCGACATCCGCTCCACCCCGCGCTCTCGACGACCGATCTGGGTCATCCACGGAAGATGGTAGGCGGCCCCCGCGGTCGGCCATATGACCCGCAGGTACCCCGTGCGAGGGTACGAGCGGGCACTCGCGTGGTGCATCGCGTCACCGGGACGCGGCCCGGGACCGTCGGGCCTACTGGACGCGGACGACCGTCCTCGCCTCCGCCCAGAGCCTCTCAAGCTGGTAGAAGTCACGCTCGGGCGGCGCGAACACGTGGATGATGACCGACCCGAAGTCGACGAGGACCCAGTGCGAGAGCGCCGCCCCTTCGCGCGCGTACGGGCGCACGCCCGACTCCCGCGCGGCATCCACGATCGAGTCGGCGATCGCGGCGAGCTGCCGCTCGCTGCCACCCGAGCAGATGACGAAGTAGTCCGCGAGCGTCGTGAGAGCCGTGACGTCGAGCAGCACGATGTCCGCCGCCTTCTTGTCCTCGGCCGCCTCCACGGCGAGCCGCGCAAGGTCGAGCGGCGCCATCGCGTCTGCGGCGAGGGGCGCGGGCCCCTCCCTGCTCGGCAGGCCGTCAGATCGAGGCGTGGCGGGGACGGGGTCGGTCACGGTCGGTTCTTCCTCCGAAGGTCGCTCGCGTACAGGTGATGGACGTCGATGTACGCCCGGACGTCGTCCGGGACGAGGTAGCGGATCGACCGCCCTGCGGCGACCCGGTCGCGCACGAGGGTGGACGAGATCCCGAGCTCCGGGCCGTCGAGGATGACGACGCGGTCCTCGAGCCCGGGGAAGTGCTCTGCCACCCACGGCATGCCGGGCGGCACCGTGCCCGGGCGCGGGACGACCGCCATCCGGCAGGCGCGGAGGAGCCGGCCCGGCTCGCGCCACGTGGGGAGGCCGGCGAACGCCTCGGCGGAGAGGATCCACCAGAGGTCCGGGGCACGGCCGGCAGCCCGCGCCTCTGCGGCCAGCTGCTCGGCGGTGTCCACGGCGTATGACGGACCGGGGCGGTCGATCTCCACGCGACCGAGCCGGAAGGCCGGGTTGTCGGCGATCGCCGCTTCGATCATCGCGACGCGATGCTCCGGTGCGGAGATCCGGCGGCCGGGCTTGTGCGGCGGCACGCCATTGGGGACGAACGTGACCGTCTCGAGCCCCAGCGCCTCGCGCACCTCCTCGGCGACCGCGAGGTGTCCGAGGTGGACGGGGTCGAACGTCCCGCCGAGGATCCCGACGGAGCCTGCGACGACCGGCTGGATCACTCGTCGCGCTCCCACGCGTCGCGCCCCCAGACGAGCTCGGTCGTCCCGATGCGCACGAGATCGTCGACGCCGATCCCCGCGCTCCGCAGGGCTGCATCGATCCCGAGCCGGTCGAGGTCGCGCTGGAACCGCTCGGCCGACTCGTCGATCGTGAAGTCCGTCTGGGCGGCGATCCGCTGGATCCTCCTGCCGGTCACGCGGAAGGCGCCGTCCGGCTCCACCTCGATCGCGAAGGTGTCGTCGAGCGTGTCGAGCCGGTGGACGACCACCCCCGACGGCTCGGGCGGACCGTCGAGCTCGCCCGC
Organism: Chloroflexota bacterium; assembly: GCA_037147135.1. Taxonomy (GTDB): domain Bacteria; phylum Chloroflexota; class Limnocylindria; order Limnocylindrales; family CSP1-4; genus CAIYQJ01. The sequence goes on along the minus strand of JBAWVU010000110.1, from coordinate 2,831 downwards.
GTCGGGGAGCATCTCGGCGAGCGCCGTACGGAGACCGTCGAGCCCCGCGCCGGTCTCGGCGCTCATCACGAGACACGGGATCCCTTCGCGCGCGCGCGCGTCCCGGAAGACCTGCCAGCCGGCCTCGGCAGCGGGCAGGTCGATCTTGTTGAAGGCGACGAGGAGCGGCTTCTCGAGCAGCGCCGGGTCGTGGGCCCGGAGCTCGTCGCGGATGACCTCGTAGTCCCACTCCGGGTCGCGATCCGAGCCATCCACCACGTGGACGAGGACCCGCGTCCGCTCGACGTGGCGGAGGAACGCGTGGCCGAGCCCCGCGCCGTCGGAGGCGCCCTCGATGAGCCCGGGCACATCCGCGATCGTGGGGCGCCGATCGTCGTCCTCGCCGAGGTCCATGACCCCGAGGTTGGGCTCGAGGGTCGTGAACGGGTAGGACGCGATCTTGGGTCGGGCGGCCGTCAGCGCGGCAAGGAGCGTCGACTTCCCCGCATTGGGGAGTCCGACGAGGCCGACGTCCGCGATGAGGCGGAGCTCGAGACGAAGCCAGCGCTCGACGCCGGGCTCGCCCTTCTGCGCATGGCGCGGGGTCTGGTGCGTGGACGTCGCGAAGTGGACGTTCCCGAGGCCGCCCCGACCGCCGCGGGCGGCGACGGCCTCCTGGCCGGTCGCGACGAGGTCCGCGACGAGCTCGCCCGTGGCGTCGTCGAAGACGGATGTGCCGGGCGGGACGTCGACGGCGAGATCGTCGCCGGCCTTGCCGTGGCGCCGCGCGCCGGAGCCCCGGCCGCCGTCCTCGGCACGGAAGTGGTGCCGGTAACGGAAGTCGCGGAGCGTGGTCTGGCCGGGATCCACGCGGAAGAGGAGCGAACCGCCGCGACCGCCGTCGCCGCCGTCCGGGCCGCCCCGGGGGACGTGGGCCTCACGTCGGAACGTGGCGGCGCCATCTCCGCCGGTCCCCGCCCGGACCCAGATCTTCACGCGGTCGAGGAACACGCCGCCCATTCTCGCATGACGTGTGCGCGATCCCGCTGGGGTGGCCGCCCGTGGCGCCGACCCACCTCGCGGATCAGCGGAGGTAGCCGAGAGGGTTCACCCGGTAGCCACCCGCCCACGGGAAGCCGACCCAGACGTCGAAGTGGAGGTGCGGGCCGGTGGCCCAGCCCGACTGGCCGATGCTGCCGACGCGCTGGCCGGCACCGACCGACTGGCCGGTCCCGACCGAGACGGCCGACATGTGGTTGTACGTCGTGTACAGGCCGCCGCCGTGACTCATCCAGACCTGGTAGCCGCCGCCGTTGCTCCGCCAGCCGGCGAAGATGACGGTCCCGCCCGCGGCAGCCACGACCGGCGACCCGTAGGCGGCCGCGATGTCGATGGCCTCGTGGCCGTAGTGGGAGTACTGGCTGATGTAGTTGCCCCCACCGATGACCGGCCACCTGAAGCGGCCGCCGGCGTAGCGGACCGGGCCGCTCGGCTGGGTGACGACCGGGCCGCTCGGCGAGCCACCGCCATTCGCGGGCCGCGTCTGCGGATGCGGCGTCGGGCGCGGCGTCGGGGTGGCGATCGGGTCCCCCTGCGCCTTGGGGACGAAGAGGTTCTGGCCGATGTAGATGGTGGTGTCCGGGAGGCCGTTCGCGAGCCGGATCCGCTCGGGACCGACCCCGTACTCGCGCCCGATCTGCTCAAGCGTCTGACCCTCCTTGACGACGACGAGGAGGCCGTCGTCAGGGGGGACGATGAGCGTCTGGCCGGGCTTGAGGTCGTTCTTGCTCTTGAGGTTGTTCGCCCACCAGAGGGTCATCATCTTCACGCCGAACTTGCCGGCGATGCCGGTGAGGGTGTCGCCCGGCTTCACCTTGTAGCGCGTGACGTCGGCGTTCGCGTCCGGGATCGACGTGTCGACGGCGATCGGCTTGAGCAGGGTGCCATCGGGGAGGAACGCCCCCTGGTCCGCTTCCGTCGGGACCTGGAGCTCCCCGCTCGGGACCTGGATGTCGCCCGGGGCAGGGCTCGGGACCGTGCCATCGACCGCGGGATCCACGACCCCGACGACAGCGCCCGCGCCCGACGGACCGGCGCCATCACCGGCACCGTCGCCCGCGCCGCCGCCGATCGAGAGCCGCGCCGCCTGTCCGAGGCCGTTCGTGGCTCCGGCCACTCCGGCGACGGGGATCGTGGCGGTGATGGCGGCGAAGATGACGAGGACGGCGACGAGGACCGCGACGGACCGCTCCTGCCGGCGGATCCTGTCGAAGATGCCTACGGCCGCGGCGCGCAGGCCCGACGGACTGGTGTCGAGCAGCGCGAGCCTTCCGGGAAGCGCTCCGTGGAGGTCGGGCCGCCTGAGCAGCCAGGAGGCGCGGCGCACGGGGTGGGCGCCCGGGAGCCGGACCGCCGTCTCGGGTCCCGGGGCGAGCCGGCGCGCCCAGCCCAGGGATGAGAGCGCGCGACGGGCATCGACAACCGGAGCGGCGTCGCGCGGAGGAGTGGCGGGGGTCCCGTCGAGCGGGCCCGCGTCGCCGTTCGCCGGATGCGCGATCGCGTCCGACAGCCCGGCCGTGGGCTTCTGCAATACGGTCTCCTGGTTCGGGCGGGCGCTGGAGGCGCTTCGGCGCACGAGAGAGCGCCGCCCTGGGACGCGTTCTGTAGTTGACCCTACATGCGCGTTGTCGTGGCCCGTCCGACGAGTGGTCGGGCGCACCGGAGTGTGGCGACACCCTACCAGAGGGTGCCGCCGGCTGGCAAACCGTCCCGGCTGGCAAGGCGTCCCGGTCGGCAACCCGTCCGGGCCCCGGCGGATCCGCCCCGTGCGGGCGGGATCGCGCCCGGGCTCT
>JBAWVU010000109.1:0-7449 GCA_037147135.1 Chloroflexota bacterium | reverse complement strand
AGCGATGCTGCCCAGCCCTCGGTGCGGGTCTCCAGGGCCGTCAGGGTCTCGCGGTCGAGGGGCTGGTGGTATGCGTCGCGGAACAGCGCTTCGGTCTCGTCGTGGTCGAACCGGAGGTCGTCGGCGCTGAGCTCGGCGAGCTCGCCGAGGGTGCGGAGCCGTGCGAGCGCGACCGGGGGTCGCTTCCGTCCCGACAGCACGATGGTCACGCGGTCCGGGGCCCGGGCGACGAGCTCCCGCAGCACCCGGAGCACCTCCGGCGCGCCGTCGAGCGAATGGACGTCATCGAGGATGATCGCCGCGGGCTCATCGCCGAGCGCGACGAGCTCGCGGAGGAAGGTGTCGACGAGGACGTCCGAGGGGACCGCGAGGCCGCCGATGTCGCGGAGCATCGACGCGGTCCCCGCCCCGAGCTCCGGCGCGACCTCACGACATGCCGCGAGCAGGTATCGGATGAACGTGATGACGTCATGGTCGTCGTCGTCCAGCCGGTACCATGCCGTCCGGATCCGCGTCCGTTGCGACCAGTCGGCCAGGAGCGTGGTCTTCCCGTACCCGGCCTCGGCGACGATGGCGACGACGCGCCGATGGATCTTCGCGTCGAGCCAATCGAGCAGGCGTGGGCGCGCGAGGATGTCGTCGCGGAGCGCGGGGGGTCGGACCTTGCTTGGGCGCGGGAGTTCGTCGGTCACCGGGTAGAAGTCCGTCGGGATCGGGAAGCGCAGGCCCGACATGGGCCTGCCGGGGCCCACGGCGACGGGCTGTCTCGGCGAGCCGAGCGGTCCCTGGACGCGGGCAGGCGCTGGCGATGCGGGAATGGCCGACGGAGTATGGGCCGAGCCGCCGCCTGCCGCGCTCTCCGGCTCAACGGAAGACGGGCGGTGCGGGACTTCATCGGCAACGGCCGGACGGACAGGGCGCGGAGGCATGCGCGCGAATCTGGCCGCCACCGATCACCTGTGGATCACCGCGCACCCTGCGGGCGCGCGTGTGCGGGGGCCGTCGAGCGGGTCAGCTCTCGTATTCGAAGGAGATCTTCATCTCCACGAGGTACTCGACGATCTCGCCGTCGGCCACCCGCGCGCTGGACTTCACGACCTCGATCTCGCGGATGTTCCGCACCGTCCTGGACGCCTTCGCGACCGCTTGCCGCGCGGCATCGCTCCACGACGCGGGACTGGTCCCGACCATCTCCCTGATGATGAGCACGCCCATCGCTCCCTCCGGTCTTCCGTGGCCCGGTCGTCGCCGACCGCTCAGGGGCGAGTCTAGGCCGCCCCGACGGCCGTGCGGTCGCCGGCATACCCGACGAACCGTGTCTGCTTCTTCCGGAACCAGAGCTGGTGCTCGCCGGTGGGCCCGCTCCGGTGCTTTGCGAGGCGGACGTTGACGACCTCGCCGTCGACCTCGCCGCTGTCCTGCTTCTCCTTCTCGCGCCAGAGGAAGATGACGAGGTCGGCGTCCTGCTCGATGGCGCCCGACTCCCGCAGGTCGGAGAGCCTGGGCTCCTTGGACTCCCGCATCTCCGCCTGGCGCGAGAGCTGCGAGAGGGCGATCACCGGGATGCTGAGCTCGCGCGCGAGCGCCTTGAGGCCGCGGGAGATCTCGGAGACCTCCTGAACGCGGTTGGCGTCCCGGCTCGTGTTCGTCGCCTGCATGAGCTGGAGGTAGTCGACCACGACGAGATCGAGGCCCGACTCGGCCTGGAGCCGGCGCGCCTTGGTCCGCAGCTCCATGGTGGAGATGTTCGGCGTGTCGTCGATGTAGATGGGTGCCTCCGAGAGCGCGTTCATGGCCGGCGCGATCCGCGCGAAGTCCATCTCCTCGAGGAACCCGCTCCGCAGGCGCTGCGAATCGATGTTCGCGACGCTCGACAGGAGCCTGAGGACGAGCTGCTCCTTGCTCATCTCCAGGCTGAACACGCCGACCGACTTGCCTTCGCGTACGGCGGCGTGCTCGGCGATGTTGAGCGCGAAGCTTGTCTTCCCGACGCTGGGCCGGGCGGCGACGACGACGAGGTCGCTCTTCTGGAGGCCCGACGTCAGCGCGTCCAGCTCCGAGAAGCCGGTCCGGATGCCGCTCACCTCCCCGCGATGGGCGTGGAGGTAGTCGAGTCGGTCGTAGGCGGCATGCAGGAGGTCGCGCAGCGCGTTGAACCCGACGTCGACCCGCCGCTGGCTCACCGCGAACAGCTCAGACTCTGCCCGGTCGATCGCGGACTGGACGTCAGCACCGTCCTCGTACCCGATGGCCGCGACCTTGCCCGCCGCGGAGATGAGGTTCCTTAGGACCGCCTTGCGCTCGACGATCCGGGCGTAGTGGACAGCGTGGACGGCGGTGGGCGTCTGGTTGCCGAGCATCGAGAGGTAGGCGCGACCGCCGACGGCCTCGAGCTGGTCGGCGCGCTCGAGCACCTCGGCAACGGTGACGATGTCCACTGGCTCGCGCCGCTCGAAGAGCTCGAGGACCGAGGTGTAGATGATCCCGTTCGCCTGCCGGTAGAAGTCCTCCGGGCGGAGGAACTCGGCGACCTCGACGACCGCGTCGCGGTCGATGAGGATGGCGCCGAGCACCGACTGCTCAGCCTCGATGCTCTGCGGCGGAAGGCGATCGATCACGTGCGACTCCGAGCTCCGGGGACCGGACGATCGTGACCGCGGATCAGGAGCCCCGATAGTGGCTTCTCCACGACCTCGTCCACGAACCGCGCCCGCGACCCGGACGGGACGTTGGCGCGGTGTGGATGGCGTGTTGATACCGGGGGCCGACGCTCGCAGCGACCCGCCACACCCACTGGATCAGTCCAGCCGGCGGATGACCCCGATGAGCTTCCCCTGGATGCGCACTTCGTCGTAGAACTGGGGCGGGTACTCCGGGTTGGCCGGCTGCAGCCGGATCCGGCCCTGCTCGCGGAAGAACCGCTTGAGGGTCACCGCGTTCTCCTCCACCTGGGCGACGACGATGTCGCCGTTGCGGGCGGTCTGCTGCGGCTTGATGACGACGTAGTCGCCGTCCGTGATGTGCGCCTCGATCATCGAATCGCCACGGACGCGCAGGAGATACGCGTCTCCGCCCGGCGCGAGGAACTCCGGCACCGGCATGGTCTCCGCGACGTCCTGGTACGCCTCGATGGGGCCACCGGCCGCGATCTCGCCGACGATGGGGAGGACGTGCGCTTCCGCCGCGATGGACTGCGGCACGAGCTCGCTCGCGAGCCCGAGCATGATCGCGGCGGTGGGCGTGAGGCGCAGGGCGCGCGACTGCGACGCGCCGCGCTCGAGATAGCCGTCGTGCTCCAGGGCCCGGAGGTGATGGTGAGCCGCGGACGTGGAGGCGAGGCCGACCGCCTCCGCGATCTCCCGCACCGACGGCGGATAGCCCCGCTCCCGCAGGGTCGCGGCGACGAACTCGAGGATCCGCCGCTTGCGCTCGGCGTCGTGCTTGGTCACCGGCGCCTCCTTTCGATGTCAGATTACCGAACGGACGTTCGATTGTCAAGGTGCGTGCGCGTACGCGCGAGGGGGTCCGGGCCGCCGACTGGTACACTCGCCATCCCCGGGATCCCGTGGGCGGTCTGCGCGCGCCCGCGCCGACGCCCCGCCCCGCGCACAGGAGTCCCGCGATACTCCGCCCTCACGTGGATCGCACGAACGCCCTGCCCGCCATCCGCGGCCGTGTAGGTCTGCCCGCCTTCGGCGGCCGCGCCGGGCTGCTCGCCGCTCTGCCGGAACCTCGACGGCTCCCGGCGTATACGCGGTTCCTCTGGGAGCTCGCGCGGGACCGCCGGGTGCCGGCCGCGCATCGGGCGCTCCTCGTGGGCGGGGTCGCCTATCTCGTCTCGCCGATCGATGTCCTCCCGGACGCGATCCCCGGCATCGGCGAGGTGGACGACGCGGTCGTCGCGCTCGCGCTCTTCGAGACGCTCGTCTCCGGCCTGCCGGACTCGGTCGTGGAGGAGAATCTCAGCGCGGCGGGACTCGCGCGTGAGCACCTCGACGCGGACCTGGCCCGGATCCGCGCGAACACCCCGGCGGTCGTGAGGACGATCACGCGCGGCATCCCGCACATCGCCGTCGGCGCCACGGCCGTCGTCCACGGCACCGGGCGCGTCGTCCGGACGGGCGGGCGCATCGCCCGCGGCACCGGCCGCGTCGCGCGCACCGCCGGGCTCACCGTTCGCCATCGATCCACGAGTCGATCCATCAGTCCATCCACCAGTCCATCGACCAGGGAGGGTCCCCACGCGTGAAGGTCATCCTGACCGCCGACGTGTCGAAGCTCGGCAAGTCGGGTGAGATGAAGGACGTCGCCGAAGGCTTCGCCCGCAACTTCCTCATCCCCCAGCGGCTCGCCGTCCCGGCGGCCGGCGGCGCCTACCGCGCCTGGCAGCACGACATCGCCAGTCGCGAGGAGAAGCGGAAGCGCGAGCGCGGCGACGCGGAGATCGCGGCGAACCGCATCTCGAGCACCACGCTCACGATGGGCGTGAAGGTCGGCGAGGGCGGCAAGCTCTACGGCTCGATCACCGCCCAGGACATCGCCGATGCGCTCGGGCGACGTGGGATCGTGGTCGACAAGCACAAGATCGACCTCGACCAGCCGCTCAAGACGCTCGGCACCTACCACGTGCCGGTGAAGGTCTACTCGGGCATGACGCCCGAGGTGACGATCATCGTCGAGCCCAAGGGCTGACGACAGGTCGCGCGGCCCGGCGGTCCGGGCTGCGCGATGGCCGGCGCGCTGGCGGCGCCGGCCCACCGGCGAGGGTGGCGACCGTGCGAGCGACCCGCGCGTCCTGGGTCGGCGGCTGGATCACGAGCGACGAGGCCGTCGACGCGGTTCTTCCCGCGCTCCTCGTCCAGGCGGTGCTCCATCTCGTGGCGCCGCTCGCCGTCGCCATCACGAGCGGCGGCCCGGTCCGCGTCGGCGACGTCCTCGGCGCCTGGAACCAGTGGGACGCGCCGCACTACCTGACGATCGCCGCGAGCGGCTACAGCGCGACGGCGAACCCCGAGTACATCGTCTTCTTCCCGCTCTTCCCGGCGCTCATCCGCGTCGGGTCCGCGCTGGCGGATCCGCTCGTCGTCGCCTCGGTCATCTCGATCGTCTGCGCCGTCGTCGCCTCGGTCGGCCTCTACCGCCTCGCCCGCTTCGATGCCCCCCGCCCGGTCGCGCGCGCGGCGGTCGTGCTCATGCTCGTCTTCCCGACCGCCTTCGCCTTCGCGGCCCCGTACACGGAGTCACTCTTCGTCGCCTCCGTCGTCTGGTCGTTCCTCGCGGCGCGGCGCGGCGACTGGCGCGGCGCCGGCCTCCTCGCGATGGTCGCGTCGCTCGCGCGCCTCCAGGGGGTCTTCCTCCTCCCCGCCCTCGGGGTCGAGTACCTCCTCGCCCGGCGACGCATCGATCGCCGCGGGCTGTGGCTCCTCCTCGCGCTCGTCGGCCCGATCGTCTACCTGCTCATCAACCAGGTCGTCTTCGGGGATCCGCTCCGGTTCCTCGCCATGCAGCGCGAGTTCTGGTACCACGAGAACGCGATGCCGTGGACGGTCATCGGGGATCTGGCAGGCGACGTGATCGCGCGGACGGGCGACATCGACTGGGCCACGACCTACCTCCTCCCGCTGCTGGGGTTCGGGCTGCTCGCCGTGACGGCGGCGTGGACGATCGTGTCGAGACGCTCGCGGCCGTCCTACGCCGTCTACGCGATCGTGACGCTCGTGAGCCTGAGCACGCTCACGTGGCCGATCAGCGTCGCCCGCTACGTCCTGGGCGTCTTCCCGGTCTTCCTCATGCTCGGCTCACTCGGCCGACGCCCCGTCGTCGCGGTCGCGTTCGGTGCCGCGTCGGCGACCTTTCTCGTGGCGTTGACCGTCGTCTTCGCGCAGGCCGGCTGGGCCGCCTGACCCGCCCGCACGTCAGCGGAGCCTGAAGACCGCCACGTTCTCGTCCTCGTGCGCGACCTCGAAGAGGGGGCTCGACCAGAAGTCGGTCCCCACCTGTCCATCAGGACACTCGAGGAGGCCGCCGTACGAGATCGCGTACGTGGCGCCGTACCGGCGCATGACCTCGGCCGCGGCCTCCGGGCCGTCGCAGTAGGCGCGCGTCACGTCCGCCTCGCGCTCCGCCGGGTCGTAGCCGAGGTTCGCGGCGTACGGGCCGAACGTCGTGATCCGCAATCGGCCCGCGAGGTCGACGGGGGTGTTGATGAACGAATCGGTGAGGAAGACCGATCGCTCCGGCGTGCTCGCCTCGATCCAGTGCGCCACGCGCTCCTGCGCCGTGGAGAGGGCCGCAGCGTCTGACAGGACGTGCCAGGTCCCCACGAGCGCGGGCGAGACCATCGAGGCGGCGACGACGAGGACGATGAGGGGGCGCGGCCAGCGATGTATGGCCCACGCGGCGAGGATCCCGACCGCGACCCACATCGCCTGGAAGTACTTGTTCATGTCGAACGCCACCGCCGACGCGACGATGACGTTGGGCACGATGAAGAGGGCCACGAGCCAGAGGCCGAGGAAGAGGCGCGAGGGGGTCCGGCGGTAGCAGAGGGCCGCGATGGCGAGGACGAACGGGATGCCGAGGTTCGTCAGGTAGAAGAAGACGACCGCCGGGATCCCGTCGCCGAACGGCGCCTCGCTCCAGCCGACGACGAGTTGCATGGAGCCCGCGTCCACCTGCCGCAGCACCGAGCCCGCGATGAACGGGACGGCGAGGACGACCGGGGCGACGAAGAGCACCGCGTCGCGGAGGAACGTCCGCCTGCGCCAGGCCCGCCGCGCGACGACGAGCAGCCCCACGACGAGGTAGGTCGCGGGGAACGCGAAGAAGCTGAACGGGGCGAGGAGCGCCGCCACGACCCCGCCGAGGGCCATGCCCGCGGGCCGCCTCCCGAGCGATGCCTGGGCGAGGAGGATCGCCGTCACCATCCCCGGGAGGCCGAGCGTCGTCGCCCGGTGCGGGAGCAGCCCGGTCCCGAAGACCGACGCGATGCGGAAGAACGGTGGATCCGAGCTCCACGTGTTGTCGTACGAGCCCCTGCCGACGAGCGCGACGACGTCGCCGGCGCCGTTCGCGAGGTCGATGACGAGCCGGATCCACCCCATGCCGCCGCCGAACAGGACGAGCACCGTCGCGATGAGCGCGACCCGCGAGCTCCGGGTCAGGCGGAGGGCGAGCTCCCACGTGACGAGCGCGAGCGCACCCGCGAAGAGCGCGCTCGTCGCGAGGTAGACGGGGATGATGTCCACACCGGCGACCGACGCCGCGATGGCCCCGTGGAAGTCCGCGAACCAGTGGTACGTGAGCGGCTCGCCGGCGAAGTAGGGGACCTGCGGCGGGAAGTTGCCCGCGGCGATGCTCTTCCCGATCGAGACGTGGACGAGGAAGTCGCTCCAGTTCCACCCGCCCGAGACCCAGACGTCGCCCACGCGGTGCCACGCGGAGAGGCCG
>JBAWVU010000108.1:0-7495 GCA_037147135.1 Chloroflexota bacterium | reverse complement strand
GGTCGGCTTGAGGCGGCCACGGGGGCGGACGACCGGGGGCCGACCGAGGCTCCCGCGACGAACATCCCGCCCGGCGCGGCAGCTGGGGCGGACGACCGCGCGCCGACCGATGCGGCGGCGGCAGCGCTGTCGGCCACCGGGACGTCGGTCCGCGAGGAGGTCGTCATCGGAGGATCCTGCCCCGGGGCGACGTCTTCCCAGAATCCCGGGCCGTCGCCGGCACGGTCTCCCGCCGACCGGGGCTTCGCGCCGCCGCGGAGGCTGGCCGCCGTCGCGGCCGTGGCGTCTGCCACCGGCGTCAGGCCGGTCGACGGGGCGGCCGGGCGAGGTGTCCCAGCGGCGCGCTCGGCCTCGGCCCGCGTCGCCTCGGCTTCCTCGTAGGCACCGACCGTCGCGTGCGTCTGGAGCCCCGCGGCAGCCGCGAGCGCTCGCACGGCGGCGTCGGGCGCGACGACGATGAGCGCGCGACTCCACTGCGCCGCCTCGCGGGCGAGGAGCCGGAAGTTGATCCGTGAGGTGGCGAGTCGCGATCCGGCCGGCACGACGATCGCGATCCGCGTGTCGGGGACCTGCCGGATCCGCGCGGCGACGGAGGTGATCTCGTCGTCGACGTCGAGATAGACGGTGGCCATCGCGGGCCCGTCAGACCTTCATCGCGCGGAGGACCCTGCGGAGAGCCGCGTCGAGCGGGTCGTCCTCGGACTGGAACTCGATAGCCTGGAACGCGAGGCCGAGTGGCGTCACGTCCTGCTGGTCGACGAGCAGGCGCGTCTCGTCCGTGATGGCCTCGACCTGGTCGGGAGACATGAGCTGGACATCGGGCGGGCGCGAGAACGGGAGGTGCTTCCAGAACCGTTCGTCCCGGAGGGCCGCGACGATCTCCGGCAGCCGCGACCCGCCGCCGCACACGTGGATGCGGGCCGGGAGCAGGTCTCCGCCGGAGAGCTCCTCGAGCACGAGCTCGACGCCCGCGCTCCACACCGCGACGTCATCGCCGATGATCGCCCCGACCGCGGCGCGGTCCGGGACGTCGAGTCCGCGGGCGTAGTCGACCTTGAGTGCCTCCGCGCGCGGGAACGGGAGCTCGAGACGGTCGGCGATCGACTTCGTGAAGGCGCGGCCGCCGAGCGCGAACATCCGGGTCGCCTCGATGCCGCCCGAACGGACGAGCGCGACGTCCGTCGTCCCGCCCCCGACGTCGATGAAGAGCGCGCCCGAGGCTTTCGTCTGGTCGGGCCCGAGCACGCGGGCGACCGCGTACGGCTCGGCCACGACCTCGAGGAGCTCGAGGTCCAGGGCGCCGGCGACGCTCTCGAGCGCGCCGAGGTGGACGAGCGGTGCGAACGCGTTGAAGATCCCGATCCGCACGTGCCGTCCCTGGAAGCCGATCGGGTTCGTCACCGGGTACCCGTCGATGCTCGCGCCGGTGACGGCGGCGTGGACGAGGCGGATGTCGACGTTCGGGAGCCCGGTCTCCCACGTGATCGCCCGCTCGGCCTCGCGGAGCGCCTCGTGCTGCACCTCGTCGATGAGCCGGTGGAGCTCGGATTCGGCGATGGGGACGTCGGGGCGCTTGCGCTCGATGTCGTGGGAGACGGTGAATCCCTTCACGAGCTCGCCCGCGATCCCCACGACGACCTGCGTGGGGCGGAACCCGGCCATCTCCTCGGCCTCCTGGAGGGCGACCGCGCAGTTGTCGACGACCGCGGCGATGTCCGTCACGGTCCCCGACTGCATGTGCGAGAGGCCCTGGCGCTTCCGACCGACGCCGCGCACCACGCCGTGCCCGTCCGGCTCGATCTGGAAGACGAGTGCCTTCGCGAACTCGGTGCCGATGTCGAGCGCCGTGCACGCGGCGAGCGCGTCGCCTCCGTCTCGCCGCCAGAGCCGCCGGAAGAACGCCATCTAGCCTCCGGCCCCGTCCCGGGCGCGCAGCTCGGCCGCCACGGCCCGCAGCGCCTCGTCGAGGCCCTCGCGCCGCGCCCCCATCCCCTGTGCCATCTCCGGACGGCCGCCGCCCTTCCCGTCGATGTGCCCGACCATCGAGCGGACGAGCCCGCCCGCCGAGATGCCGGCGGCGACGAGGTCCTCGCTCACCGTCACCCACACCTGCGGGGGCTCCGCGTCGAGGCCGAGCGCGATGACGCCCGAGCCGAGGGCGGAGCGCAGCTCCCTGCTGAAGCCCTTCATCGCGTCGATCGACTCGAACGGGCCGGCGAACGCCACGAGCCGGAGGCCCGGCGCCACCACTTCCGCTCGCTCGACGAGCTCGGCCGGCTTGGGCAGCCCGCCGCCGGCACCGGCGCGGAGGCGGCGCTTCGCCTCGCGCAGCTCGTCCTGGAGCGCGGCCACCCGGTCCGGTGCCGCCTCGACCGAGGTCGCGCCGACGGCCGCGGCCACGCGATCCAGCGCGGCGAACCGTTCCGCGGCGTACGCGTCGGCGCCATCACCGGTGACCGCCTCGATCCGTCGCATCCCCGCCCCGATGCTCCGCTCGCCGGTGATGAAGAAGCCGCCGATCTCGCCGGTGGCGCGGCAGTGGGTCCCGCCGCAGAGCTCGAAGCTGTAGTCGCGGACCCGGACCGTGCGGACCGTCTCCCCGTACTTCTCGTCGAAGAACGCGTCGGCGCCTGCGTCGATCGCCTCCGCCATCGGGAGGTGCTCCACCGACAGGGGCCGATCCTCGCGGACGATCCGGCGGACCTCGACCTCGATCGCGCGCTTCTCGTCGTCCGCCACCGGCCGGTCGAGCGGGAAGTCGAAGCGGAGGTAGTCGGGCGTGACCTGCGAGCCGGCCTGCCTCGCGTGCGATCCGACGACGTTGCGGAGGGCCCGGTGCAGGAGGTGCGTCCCGGTGTGGTTGCGCATCGTGCGGGCCCGCCGCTCCGCGTCGACGACGGCGTCAAGGGCCTCACCGACGCGCAGCCGGCCGTGGAGCCGGCCGCGATGGACGACGAGCCCGCCGACCGGCTTCTGGGTGTCCTCCACGTCGAAGAGCGGGGACCCGCCTCCGGGCTCGCGCAGGGCGCCGCGGTCCCCGACCTGCCCGCCGCCCTCTGCGTAGAACGGGGTCCGGTCGAGGACGACGTCGGCCTCCCCCACCCCGGTGAGCTCGTCGAACTCGATCCCGTCACGGAGGATCGCGAGGACACGCCCGTCCGCGGCCGTCGCCTCGTAGCCGAGGAAGGCCGTGTCGCCGGCCCGTCGGAGGATCGATTCGTAGAGCGAGGTGAGCTCGGCGTGTCGCGCCAGCTCGGCCTTCTTCCCCGATCGGCTGCGGACCCGCTGCTCCGCGAGGGCCACGTCGTACCCGGCGCGGTCCACGGCGACGCCGCACTCGGCGGCGAGCTCGATCGTGAGGTCGACCGGAAAGCCGTACGTGTCGTGGAGCCGGAAGGCGACCGCTCCGGGGAGGATGGGGGCATCGGCCGGCAGGTCCTCGACGCGCCGCCCGACGACGCGGTCCGCGCTCGTGAGCGGGATGAGCGCCTCCTCGAGGAGGTCTGTGCCGGCGTCGAGCGTCCGCGCGAACTGCGCCTCCTCGCGCCCGATCACCTCGACGATCCGGTCGCGCTGCTCCTCGAGATACGGGTACGCATCGCCCATGACCTCGACGACGACCATGGCGAGCGCGGCGAGGAACGGCTCGTGGCGGCCCAGCAGCCGCCCGTGGCGGACCGCGCGCCGGACGATCCGGCGCAGGACGTAGTTGCGTCCCTCGTTGCCAGGCAGGATCCCGTCGGCGATGAGGAACGTGATCGCCCGGGCGTGGTCGGCGATCACCTGGTAGCTGAACCGCTCGGCCTCGAACGCCTCGGGGTCGTGGCCGAGCAGCTCGCGCATCCGGGCATGGATCGGCGTGAAGAGGTCGGTGTCGAAGTTGCCCGGGACCTGCTGGATGACGCTCGCGAGCCGCTCGAGGCTCATGCCCGTGTCGACGCTCTGGAACGGGAGCGGCACACGGCCGCTCGGGCGCTGGTCGTACTCCATGAACACGAGGTTCCAGATCTCGAGCCAGCGCGGGCAGTTCTCGGAGTGGTCGGGGACGCACTCGGGCCCCTCCGAGAGGTGGGCTCCGCGGTCGAAGTGGATCTCGCTGCACGGCCCGCACGGACCCGTGTCCGCCATCCGCCAGAAGTTGCTGTCGTCGCCGGCATCGACATCGCCCCAGGTCGCCATCCGCTCGGGCGGAAGGCCGATCTCGTCACGCCAGACCGCTCGGGCGACCTCATCGTCCTTGTACGTGGTCGCCGCGAGGCGTTCGGCCGGGATCCCGAGGTCGTCCGTGAGGAACTCCCACGCCCAGTGGATCGCCTCGCGCTTGAAGTAGTCGCCGAAGCTCCAGTTGCCGAGCATCTCGAACAACGTGTTGTGGCGGGTCGTCCGCCCGACCTCCTCGAAGTCGTTGTGCTTGCCGGCCACGCGCAGGACGCGCTGGCAGTCCACGGCGCGCTTGTAGCTCCGCGTCTCCGCGCCCGTGAGGACGTCCTTGAACTGCACCATCCCCGAGTTGGTGAACAGCAGCGTCTGGTCGCCGGCCGGGACGAGCGAGGCGCTCGGCACGACCTCGTGGCCGCGCGCGGCGAAGAACCCGACGAAGCGTCGCCGGATCTCCGCGCTCGGGAGCGGATGGATCCGTGGATCGGCTGTTGCGTTCGACATCCCGGCTATGGTACCGAACGCCGTAGGGGAGGCACGCGCGACGCCGCGCCCGCGCCTGTCGCACGAGGGGACGAGTGTCGCATCATGTCCGCATGCCCGACCCTGCGGGCGTGAAGGTGCGGCTCCTTCTCACCCGGTTCGTCCCGATCACGACCTGGCTCCCCGCGTACGACCGCGCGTGGCTGCGCCCGGATCTCCTCGCCTCGCTCACGTCGTGGGGCGTCATGGTCCCGGTCGCGCTCGCGTACGCGGCGCTCGCCGGGGTGCCCCCGGAGTACGGACTGGTCACCGCGTTCGCGGCGATGACGGCGTACGCGGTCTTCGGGACGAGCCGGCACCTCAAGGTCACGACGAGCTCGACGATGGCCATCATGTCCGCGTCCGTCGTGGCCGGACTCGCCGGCGGTGACGCCGATCGCTACCTCGCCCTCACGGCTGCGCTCGCCCTCGTCGTCGGAGCGGCCCTCCTCGTCGCCGGGTTCGTGCGGCTCGGGTTCATCGCGGACTTCCTCTCCAGGCCGGTCGTCACCGGCTTCATCTTCGGGCTCGCGATCACCATCATCATCGGGCAGCTGCCAAAGGTCCTCGGCGTCCCGGGGGGCGGCGACACCACCATCGGCAAGCTCCAGACGCTCATCGGCCAGCTGCCCGACACGAACCAGTGGACCCTCGCGGTCGGCGGCGGGGCGCTCGCGCTCATCCTCCTGCTGCGGGCGATCTCACCGAAGATCCCCGGGCCGCTCGTCGCGCTGGCCCTCGGGATCGTCGCGGTGGGCGCATTCGACCTCGCCCTTCACGGAGTGACCGTCGTGGGCGAGGTCGCGACCGGGATGCCGCACGTGGGGATCCCGCGGGTCGCGCTCCTCGACATCCCGTACCTCGCCGCGGGCGCCGCGGGCATCGTCTTCCTCGCCGTCGGCGAGTCCCTCGGAGCCGGGCGCGCGTTCGCCGCGCGCCACCACTACGAGATCGACGCCGACCAGGAGCTCATCGGCCTCGGGGCGGCCAACGTGTCGGCCGGGCTCTTCGGCGGCTTCACGGTCGATGCGAGCCTCTCCCAGACGGCGACCGCCGAGGTCGCCGGCGGCCGCTCGCAGCTCGCGTCGCTCGTCACTGCGGGACTCGTCCTCGCCACGGCCGTCCTGCTCGCTCCGCTCTTCACGAACCTCCCGAACGCCGTGCTCGGCGCCATCGTCATCGCCGCCGTCCTCGGCCTCATGGACTTCGGGGAGCTCCGGCGCTATGCCGCATCGCGACGTACCGACCTCGCCCTCGCGCTCGTCGCGCTCGTCGGTGTCGTGACGACGACGGTGCTCATCGGGCTCGTCATCGCCGTCCTGCTCTCGCTGACGACGCTGCTCTACCGCGCGAGCCGGCCGTACATCGCCGTCCTCGGGAAGATCCCCGGCGAGAACGACACATACGTGGACGTCGGCCGCCACCCGCGCGCCGAGCCGGTCGCAGGACTCCTCATGCTCCGCATGGATGCGCCCCTGTACTTCTTCAACGCCAACGTCGCGCGGACCGCGATCCTCGAGGCCGTCGCCGGGGCTGGGGCCGCGCCGCGGCCGTCGGCCGTCCTCCTCGACCTCGGCGCCACTTCCGACCTCGATATCACGACGGCGGACGTGCTGCGCCAGCTGACCGGCGACCTCCACGAGCAGTCGATCGACCTGCTCCTCGCTCAGGTCAAGGGGTCCGTGCGCGATCGGATGCGCAAGAGCGATCTCATGGACACGGTGGGCGAACACCACGTCTACCTGTCGGTGGCATCGGCCGTCGAGGGCTACAGCGCCGAGGCGGGCCCGCTGCCGACCGGATCCGGTCGAGGATGGACGTCCCCGGGGCCGGACGGGTAGTATCTCGTGCGCGCCCGATCGGGCACGCCCAGGGGAGTGGAGGGGTTTCATGGACACTGGTATCGGAACCGGGCTTCTCGCGAGCGTCCGCGGCGCACTGCGTCACGGACGCCTGGTGCTGCCGCTCGCCGCCATCACGATGTTCCTCGCAGCGTGCAACCGGGTCGACACGGGCACGCTCGGCTTCTGGGACTTCTTCTGGTCGATGGTCGTCTTCTTCGTGTGGGTCCTGTACATCTTCATCTTCATCTCGATCTTCATGGACATCTTCCGCCGGAACGATCTCTCCGGCGCGTGGAAGGTGATCTGGATCGTCTTCCTGTTCATCATCCCGTTCATCAGCGCGCTCGTGTACATCATCGCGCGCCCCAGGGTGACGGCCCAGGACGTCCAGATGGCCACCCGGGCGGATGCCGCGCAGAAGGCCGCCGCGGGCGTCTCGACTGCCGACGAGCTCACGAAGCTCCAGGGCCTCAAGGACGCCGGGACGATCTCCGCGGCCCAGTTCGAGGACCTCAAGGCGAAGCTTCTCGCCTGACCCCCGGGCCGGGGATCCGGCGACCGACATGGACCCGACGCCGCCGCGCATCGCGCGGCGGCGTCCCTTTCTCCGTGGGGGCAGCCACTGCCCGCGGCGATCAGCCGATCGGCGGCCGCGGGCCAAGCTCAGGTCCCGAGAGCGGGTCGAGGAGGCCGAGCTCGACGGCCCACTCCACCGTCTCGCCGCGGGAGGACACCTGGAGCTTCCCGTAGATCGACAGTGCCTGAGTCTTCACGGTGTTCCGCGAGATGAACAGCCGATCCCCGATCTCCGGGAACGACAGGGCGGCGGGCCAGCCCTCGGTCCGGTCATTGAGGCGCCGGGCCTCTGACCGGGACAGCTGGTGGCCGGCCGACGCCGCCAGCGCGTCGAGCGATTTTTTTTCGGAATCGAGCTTGTCGATCTGGCCGGCGATCGACTCCAGCCCGGCGGT
>JBAWVU010000107.1:0-7691 GCA_037147135.1 Chloroflexota bacterium | reverse complement strand
GGGGATCCGCGTCTCGCCTGCTCCGGCTCTCGTTCCTGCTCCGCGGCGGCTCGCTCCTGCTCGGGCTCCTCGCCTTCCCGGCCAACCCGGCAGCGGCGCTCATCCTCTGCGGGATGGCCGTCCTCGTGAACGCGGGGTATGCGGCCGGCGTCCTGGCGAGCAACGAGCGCCTGCTCCGTCTCGCGGGCGGGCCGCAGCTCATCCGCGCCCAGGGCAGGTTCGTCGCGGGCACGGCCGTCGGCGTCACGACGGGGCAGTGCCTCAGCGCCGGCGTCCTGGCCGTGCTCCCGGTCGCGTTCCCGGCCTTCGCCATCCTCTTCCTCGTCTCCGCGGTGTTCCGCGTGGGGCTCATCCCGTTCGTCGAGGTCTCCGAATCATGGTCGACGGCGACCGCGGTCTGGAGCGTGGACGAGCTCGCCGAGGAGACGCGCCGCGAGGGGCCCGAGGGGCCGGCCGCCTCCTGACGACGCCCGGGACGCGTGAACCTGGCCAGCCCGCCCCGGTTCGCGCCGAGCATGGTCGCGGCGGTGAGGTTGGATCGCAGGATCGACCCCCGCTCGCTGAGGGTGACGTAGCCCACCGGCGCCAGGTCGTACAGATCGAAATAGCGTGCCCGCGCGGCATCGAGCTCCACCTGTGTCCGGCGCAGCTCCTCGTTCTGCATCTCCAGCTCGATCTGGTGGACCCGCAGCTCGTGGAGCACCTGCCCCACTTCTTCCCGCGACATCGCCGCGAGGTCTTCCGGCGACTCGGCCGCCCTTCCCAGGGCGATCTCTTCGGCCAGCCGGCGCAGAGCCTTCGCAGTGCGTGCGGGACGAGCGGGGCCGCCGGGGCGCTCAGCCTTGGGGCGCATCGGACGCCTTCACCGTCCGGTCGAAGTCCGATCCCATCGGCCGTTCCGTCGTCGAGACCGCGTACATCACCCCGGCCTCATCGACCAACACCGTAGCGATGACCGTGACCTCCACGACCGTGCCGTCCCTCGCGATCCGCTGGGTGCGATACGGCTCGAGGATCTCAGCCCGGCCGAGCCGGGCCAGTGCGGCCAGCTCCTCCTCGCGAAGTGCATCCGGGATCCGGTCCCGGACGTTCATCTCCAGTGCCTCGGCTTCGCTCCAGCCGTACGCCCGCACCGCCCCCGGGTTCCACGCGATGATGCGGCCATCGAGGTCCTGCACCGTGATGGCATCGTGCGCGTCGCGCACCACGACGGCCAGACGGAGCAGATCATTGGCTTTCCGCAGCGATTCCTCGGCCTCCCGGCGCTCGGTGACATCCTGGGCGACCGACAGCACGACGGGCTCGGGGCCCAGCGTGAGCACTCGGGCGGAGAGCTGCATGATCCGGACCTGGCCATCGCGACGCCGGGCCCGTATCTCCAGGCCATCCACCCGACCGTCCCGCTGCAGGGCCTCCACCATGGTCTCGCGGGTCTCACGCTGATCCGTGTCCGGCCACATGCCCAGGTCCCGGAGGGTGCGGCCGAGCATCTCCTCCCGGGGCCTCATCGCTGCTTCGCAGAAGGCGCCATTGCAGTCGATCAGGCGGCCCTCCATCGTCATGAGGGCCATGGGGAAGGGCATGCTCTCGAACGTGCGGTGGAACTTCTCCTCGCTCTCCCGTTGCGCCTCGCCCGCCTTCATCGCCTCGGTGATGTCCGCGAAGGTGATCACCGCCCCTTCGATCACGTTGTCCTGCGTGCGGTAGGGCAGGATGCGCATCGTGTACCACGCACCGGTCGTGGTCTGAACGTCCACCACCTTCTGGACCAGCGTGTCGAGCACCGCCTGCGCGTCCGCCACCAGCGAGTCGTAGCCGACCAGGTTGGCCACGAGGTGGCCCACGGGCCGCCCCACGTCGCTCGCGATGAGATTGATGACCCGGGTCGCGGAGGGAGTGAAGCGCAGGATGCGCAGCCCAAGGTCCACGAAGACGGTGCCGATGCCGGTCCCGGCGAGCAGGTTGCTCATGTCGTTGTTGATCCGCGACAGGTCCACAACCTTGGTCTGCAGCTCGGCGTTGACCGTCGCGAGCTCCTCGTTGACCGACTGCAGCTCCTCCTTGGAGGTCTCAAGCTCCTCGTTGGTGGACTGCAGCTCCTCGTTGACCGACTGCATCTCCTCGTTCGAGGACTTGAGCTCCTCGTTGGAAGTCTCCAGCTCCTCGTTGGCGGTCTGGAGGTACTCGTCCTTGGACCGCAGCTCCAGCGTGAGCGCGGCGACGCGTGCGTCGGCCTCGGTCGTGTTGGATCCACCCTCCCCCGGGGTGGCGGCGCCGGCGGCATCGGCCGGCGCCGGTTCGGGAGAGGGCGACGGCACTTCTTCGAGGATGACCAGGTAGAGGGGCCCCTGTGACGACGCGCCAGGTTCTGCGGTCACCGGGCGGACCGTGAGGTTGACCGTCGTGAAGCCGCCGTTGGTCCTGACGCGCAGGCCCGCGTGGCTCACCGCCTCCTTGCCCGCCACGGCCTTGCGCAGGGTCGTGATCAGGTCGCGCCGCAGTCCTTCGCGGGCCATCTTGAGGATGTTGGCGGGTTCGGCCTCGCCCGGGGTGGGCTCCAGGTAGAGCCCGGTGCGCCCGTGGAGGTAGAGGATGTCGCCCTGGCTGGTGACGAGCGCGCCGGCGGCGACGACCTGCTGGAGGAGCGCCTGCTCCGTGAGCTCGCGCAGCGGCGCTGCCTTGGGGGCGACCTTCTCCTTGGAGGCCAACGGGAGCGCGGCATGGATCGCCGTCAGGGGCGCCATGAAGCGGCCCACGGCCACGCGCTGCACGCCCAGGATGTCCTCCTGGCGCTGGTAGATCTTCGACTTGCGGTCGACCGTCGTGAACAGGTCGACGAACTCGCCCACGGTCTCCGACGTGCCCAGGAAGAGGAAGCCGTTCGGATTCAGGGCGTAGTGGAACAGGGGGACGATCTTCTTCTGCAGCTCGCCGCCCATGTAGATGAGGAGGTTGCGGCAGCTGATGAGGTCGATCTTCGAGAAGGGCGGGTCCTTGATCACGCTCTGCTCGGAGAAGACGAGCAGGTCGCGAAGGCCCTTGTGGATGCGGTAGGCGGTCTTGTCGGGCTCGGCCACGAAGTAGCGCGCCAGCCGCTCCGGCGAGATGTCGGCGGCGACGCTCGCCGGGTAGATGCCGGTGCGGGCCGTGGCGATCGCCTCGGAGTCGATGTCGGTGGCGAATATCTGCACGCCGAAGGTCCGCTTCGCCGCCTCCTGGTACTCGGCCATCAGCATGGCGATGGAATAGGCTTCCTCGCCCGTGGAGCAGCCGGGCACCCAGACGCGGACCACGGAGCCCTCGCGCTTGGCGGCGAACAGCTTGGGGATGACCGCTGTCTCGAGCGCGTCGAAGGCCTCCGCGTCGCGGAAGAAGCTGGTCACGCCGATGAGCAGGTCGCGGAAGAGCGCCTCCACCTCCGCCGGCGTCTGCTGCAGGTACTTGACGTATCCGTCGATCGTCTCGATCTGGTGGACGGCCATGCGCCGCTCGATGCGGCGATTGACGGTGCTTGGCTTGTACAGCGAGAAGTCGTGGCCGGTCTGGGCGCGCAGCAGGACGAAGACCTTCCTCAGCGCGTTCTCGGCCCGAGGCGCCGGAGCGGCGACGCCGGAGATCTTGCTGAAGGCATGGGCCACGTAGGCGATGAGCTGGGCGGCCATCTCGGCCGGCGGCATCTCGTAGTCCACCAGCCCGGTCGCGATGGCACTGCGCGGCATGCCGTCGTACTCGGTGGAGGCGGGGTTCTGGGCCATCACCATGCCGCCCTCGCCCTTGATCGCCCGCACTCCCAGGGTGCCATCGCTCCCGGTGCCCGACAGGACGATGCAGATCGCCTTCTCGTGCTGGTCCGCAGCGAGCGAGCGGAAGAAGAAGTCGATCGGCAGGCGCTGGCCGCGGGGGGCCGAGGGCTCCATCAACTGGAGCGTGCCGTTGAGGAACGCCATGTCGCGGTTCGGCGGGATGATGTAGGCGACGTTGGGCTGGACCACCATCCCGTCTTCGACCTCGAAGACCTGCATGCGGGTATAGCGCCGGATCAGGTCGGTGAGGATGCTCTTGTGGTCCGGGGCCAGGTGCTGGACCAGGACGAAGGCCATGCCGGGATCCGTCTCGGCGGGCATGCCGGCGAAGAAGGCCTCGAAGGCCGACAATCCGCCGGCCGACGCGCCGATGCCGACGACGGGGAAGGTCGAAGCACTCTCCGACTTCGCCTTGCTCGGTCGTTTCGCAGTCATGGCCTGCACCGCCCCTGGTCTCGTGAGGACCCGGAAGCCCGGGTCCCGGGTGGCCCCGATGGTCGCCTTCAGGCGTTCATAGTAGGTCGCCCCGGACTCGGCCGAGGGCGCGCCGCGGCCTCACCGCTGCCGAGTCGCGGCGCTACTCCGCCGTGTCGGCGTACGCGAGCTTGCCCGCGGCGATCGTGAGGAGCACGCGACCGGGAAGCTCGCGGCCGAGCAGCGGCGTGTTCTTCCCCTTCGAGCGGAGCGCCTCGCGCGAGACGGTCCAGCCGTCGGCGCGGTCGAAGACGACGATGTCGGCTGGCGCGCCCTCGACGAGCCCACCCCCGACCTGCCGCCCGGTCCAGGCCGCGAAGACCTCGGCGGGGCCCGCGGTGAGCGCGTGGATCGCGGTCACGAGCGACATCTCGTCGGCTTCCACGGCCGCGAGGAGCACGCCGAGCGCTGTCTCGATCCCGCTGATCCCGTTCACGGCGAGGCCGAACTCGGCCTCCTTGTCCACCGCCGTGTGGGGGGCATGGTCGGTCACGACAGCGTCCGCGGTGCCGTCCGAGAGCGCCGCCCGGACCGCGGCCGCGTCGGTCGGGCCGCGGAGCGGTGGGTTCACCCGGCACGCGGGGTCGTACGGCCCCGCGACGAGAGCCCCGTCTGTCCACGGGTCGCGCGCGGTCCCGTCCGCGTCGACGGCCTCCCAGGCCCAGCGGCGTGCACCCGCGACCCACTCGTCGGTGAGCGCGAGGTGATGCGGCGTCACGTCGCACGTCACCGGGAGGCCGGCGGCCTTCGCGCGGCGGACGAGGTCGATCGAGCCGACGGTCGAGAGGTGCGTGAGGTGGATGCGCGCGCCGGGGACCTCGCCGACGATCCCCGCGAGGATCGCGATGTCGCGCGCGACGACCGCCTCTTCGGCGGCCGCCGGCCAGCCGCGGAGCCCGAGGACGGCCGCGACGAGCCCCTCGTTCGCCTCGGCACCGGACGTGAGCGCGATCTCCTCGGCGTGCTCGACGATCGGGCGCCCCAGCATCCCGGCGTAGCGGAGCGCGTGCTGGAGCAGCATGCCGGTCCGCACCGACGCGCCATCGTCCGAGAAGCCGACGACGCCCGCGTCCGCCATCTCGCCGAGCGCGGCGAGCCGCTCCCCTCCCCGGCCGACGGTGACCGCGCCGATGACCTCGAGCGCGACGGGCGAGCCGGATGCGACCGCGGCGGCGCGCACCCGCGCCACGACGCCCGCGTCATCGATCGCGGGGGACGTGTTGGGCATGACGCAGACGCGGGTGTAGCCCCCGTGCGCGGCGGCTGCAAGACCGGTCGCGACCGTCTCCGCGTCCTCGAAGCCGGGCTCGCGGAAATGGGCGTGGAGGTCGATGAAGCCGGGTGCCACGACGACACCGTCGGGGCCGATCCCCACGGCCTCGGCGCCCTCGAGCCACGTGACCCCGGCGAGGATCCCGTCCTCGACGACGATCTCGCCCGGCCCCTCGAGCCCCGTGTACGGGTCAACGATCCAGGCACGCGAGATCTCGAGGTCCGCGACGAGGTCGCCGACCTGCAACTCGGCCGATCGCACGTCAGGCGCCATCGGCGTGCCTCCCATCGGCCGGCTTCTCCTCGCCGTGCCTCTCCTCGGCGTGGCCCCCATCGGCGGGCACCTCCGCGTGGACGCCAGACAGCAGGTAGAGGAGCGCCATCCGCACCGCGACCCCGTTCGCCACCTGGTCGGTGATGACCGCGCGGTCCAGCGCCACGACGGCTGGGTCGATCTCGACCCCCTCGTTCATGGGGCCGGGATGCATGACGATCGCGTCCTGCCTCGCGCCGGCCAGTCGGTCGAGCGTGAGCCCGAACCGCTGCGTGTACTCGCGGAGCGACGGGAGGAGCCCCGAGTCCATCCGCTCCTTCTGGATGCGCAGCGCCATGACGACATCCGCGTCGCGGAGCGCCGCGTCGACGTCGGACGTCACGGTGAACCGCCCGTGCCCCGGGAAGCCACCTGCTCGGCCCGCCCAGCGCTCGAGCCCGCGCAGGAGGGTCGCCGGGCCGCAGAGCCAGAGGTCCGCGCCGGCCGCGGTGAGGCTCCAGATGTTCGACCGGGCGACGCGGCTGTGGAGGATGTCGCCGAGGATGACGACCTTCCGGCCGCGCACGCTCCCGCCCGGGAGTCGCGCCCGCATCGTGTAGAGGTCGAGGAGGGCCTGCGTCGGGTGGGCGTGCCACCCGTCCCCGCCGTTGAGGACGCTGCCGGCGAAGTGCTCGGCGGCGAGGTACGGCGCGCCGGAGGTCCCGTGGCGCATGACGAGCATCTGCGCGCCGAGCGCCTGGACCGTCCGGATCGTGTCCACGAGGCTCTCGCCCTTCGTGACCGAGCTCGATGAGGCGGCGATGTTCACGACGTCCGCGGACAGGTTCTTCGCGGCGACCTCGAAGCTCACCCGGGTCCGCGTCGACGCCTCGTAGAAGAGGATCGTCACGTTGCGGCCGCGCAGGGCGGGGACCTTGGTGATGGGCCGCGCGAGGACTTCCTTCATCGCGTCGGTCGTCCGCATGACGAGGTCGATCTCGTCCCACGAGAGGACATCGACGTCGAGGAGGTGGCGGTGGTGCCAGGCGATCGGCGGCTCGGCCGGGATGGGGATCGACGCGTGCTCCATCATCCGGACAGGCCGGACCGCTCGGCCGCGACCGGCGCAAGCCGCTCGATGGCGACCGCGTCCTCGCCGTCCACCTCCGTGAGCATGACCTTCACGATCTCGTCGCGCGACGTGGGGACGTTCTTGCCCACGTGGTCGGCGCGGATCGGGAGCTCGCGGTGACCCCGGTCCACGAGGACCGCGAGGCGGATCGCACGGGGCCGCCCGAAGTCCATGAGCGCGTCCATCGCCGCGCGGACCGTCCGGCCGGTGTACAGGACGTCATCGATGAGGACGACGGTCATGCCGTTCGGGTCGAACGGGAGGTCGGTCCCTTTGACGATCGGCTGCTGGGCGACGAGCGAGAGGTCGTCGCGGTAGAACGTGATGTCGAGCGCGCCGACCGGGAGCCCGACGCCCTCGTGCTCCGCGATCGACTCGGCGATGCGGCGAGCAAGCGGGACGCCCCGGCGCTGGATGCCGACGAGCGCGAGGCCCTCGATCCCGGCCTGCTTCTCGACGATCTCGTGCGAGATCCGGACGATCGCCCGGCGGATCTCGTCTGCCGTCATGATCCGACGTCCGTCGATCATGCCCGACCCATGCGGTGTGGCACCCGGCTTCTCCTTCCCGGCCTCACCGGGCCGACTTCAAGGGCCTCGACAGGATACCCCGGCGCCGGCCTCGCCGACGGGGCGGTCAGTCCGCGTCGACGAGCGACTCGAGGCCGTGGATGGGCTGCGTGCCGGCCTCGCCGACGGGGCCGTCAGTCCGCGTCGACGAGCGACTCGAGGCCGTGGATGGGCTGCGTGCCGGCCTC
>JBAWVU010000106.1:0-7716 GCA_037147135.1 Chloroflexota bacterium | reverse complement strand
CGCTCGAGGCACACCCGGACAATACCACACCTGTCGTGCTAACTGAACGGTATTGCGCCTAGGCGGGGTAGTCGAGCGCCCCGTCGCCGACCGTCGAGCTGGCCGCCACCGCCCCCGCTGGGCGGCGGGATCGTCGCGGACGCGCGGACCGGGGCCGCGGGCGAGAGGCACGGGCGAGGGTCACCGGTGGCTCATTGGGCCAAACCACCGCCACCGGACGCCGGGTACGCGCGCGTCCCATCCCCGGTCGCAGGAGCAGGCCGCAGTCCCCTTGGCAGCCGAGGTCTCATCCCCGACCATCTCATCCAGGACGTCGCAGTGTGCGAGGGCTCGCGCATCGCCGAGGACACGTCGCCCGACGGGCCGGTGACCCCGCCGGGATCACTCGGCGACAGCACCACCGGACGGTCCATCGCTCCACGGTCCAGGATGCCCCCAGGAATGGAGAGGAAGCCACGTACCAAGTAGGGGCGTTCATCCTGTTCTCGATCCCCATCATCTATGTCTCGCGGGCCTCGCTCGGTGCGCCAGGCTCACATGGCTTCTACCGCTTCTTCGCCTGGGAGTCCATTCTCGCGCTCGTCGTGCTCGACATCGCCGTCTGGTTCCACGACCCGTTCACCTGGCACCAGGTGACCTCGTGGCTCCTGCTCGTCGTCTGCTGCGTGCCTCTCGCCTTCGGGGTCCGCTCGTTGACCACCCGGGGAAAGCCGGTGGAGCGCCGAGAGGGCGATGCCTCCCTGCTGGCCTTCGAGAGGACCAGCACCCTCGTCACGACCGGCATCTACCACTACATCCGCCACCCGCTGTACAGCTCGCTGCTGATCCTGGCGTGGGGCGTCTTCTTCAAGGACCCGTCCTTGCTCGGAGGGCTGCTGGCCCTGGCGGCGACGTTCGCGCTGATCGCCACGGCGAAGGCGGACGAGGCCGAATGCATCCGCTTCTTCGGCCCCGCCTATTGCGACTACATGCAGCAGACCAGGGTGTTCGTGCCGTTCCTGTTCTGATGGGAGCGGCATCCCGAGGCTCGCGGCGAGTCTTCGCCGTCTGTGGCGGTCGTACCCTTCCGGTAGCTGTCGGCGCCGCCCGCAGCGGTCCCCGGACGCCCGGTGCGCTCCCATCCTGTGCGGAGAGCGGAGCGCCCCCTGCGGAGCCTGGGGGCAGCGGACCGGCCCCCGATGCCCGGCTTCGCGGTTCCGGCGGCAGAGCGGCCGCAAGGAGCGCGCGGACGCGGCCGATATAGGCGGATGGATCAGCGAAGAACGCCCCGACGTGTCCGGCCCCGGGGACGAGGACGTACTCTGCGTTTGGGCCGGCCGCCCTGGCCATGGACGCACTGTCGCTTGGCTTGACCGTACGGTCCTCCGCCCCCGCGATGAAGAGCAGCGGGCGCGTCGCCAGGACGCCGACGATATCGGCCGGCACGACCGAGGTAGGATCGGCCCCCGAGAGCACCCCGTAGAGGAAGAGGGTGTAGGCCACGACCGGGCCCGGGACGTGAAACGCCGTGCCGATGCCCGTGCCCAGCGTCTCGCGCAGATCGGCGAAGACGCTGTCGAGCACCAGCGCCTCGATGTCGGGAGAACGAGCCGCCGTCAGCATGGCCGCGGCCGCGCCCATGCTGAAGCCGATGACGGCCACGTGACGGGCCCCGCGAGCCCGAGCGACGGCCACCGCCCCGGCGACGTCGTGCTGCTCACGGGCGCCGAAGAACAGCGTGTCGCCGTCGCTCGTGCCCTGATCTCGCAGGACGAAGGCCAGGACAGCGAAGCCGTCGCCGACAAGGCTCGCGGCCAGGCGCAGACTGATTCCGCCCACAAGTCGGTTGCGCCCCGGCGGACGGAGTGCGGGCAGCGCGCCACGGCCTCCCGGTGGGCGTCACCCTACGAGTGAGCCGCGGATCTTGCGAGAGCCGAAGGACACCGCCCCCGGACGGGATGGCCGGTCATCGCGGCCCTGCGAGGCTGTCGCGGCGCTGGGCGGCGAAGTGCCCGACCAGCAGGAAGCACGTGACCGTCACTGCCCCGACGGCGACGATCTCGGGGATCCGGAAGGTGACATCGGCAAGCTGGGAGTAGTAGGTCGAGTACGCGTCCGGTGAGATATGGAGCTCGGGCCACTGGACCGACCAGCCGACGGCGGACTCCACGAGGATCATCCGGACCGCCGAGAGGATGTTCCCGGTCGCGACGAACGTGATCGCACCGGCCAGTCCGGCGAACCCCACGCAGAGCAGCACCAGCGCAACGCCGCCGGAGCTCCCGTGCCACAGGAGCCACGCGGAGAGCAGGGCGATGAGGTCGCCGACAGCCTGCGGCACGACGACCAGCATCGCGTACAGGCCGCGTCGCCCGCCATGCGCTCACCCTCCGCGCCGAGGAGATCGGGCAGGACCCCGACGAGGACCACGGCCGTCGCCCCGAGCAGCAACAGGCCGGCCAGCGCGAGCGTCGCTGCTGCGGCGTGGGTCCAACGGTCTTGCCTGTCCATCGCGGCCTCCCAGGTGAACGACTAGCGACCCCGCACGGCCCGCACGAGCACCGAGCCGTACCCGGCGACGATCGCCACCACGAAGACGATGAAGAGCCAGGTCGGAAGCCCGACCAACGCGTCGCCGGTGAGCGAGAAGTCGCCGCCATGGGGGTCGGTCG
This sequence comes from Chloroflexota bacterium, assembly GCA_037147135.1. Lineage (GTDB taxonomy): Bacteria > Chloroflexota > Limnocylindria > Limnocylindrales > CSP1-4 > CAIYQJ01. Next base: position 5,065 of record JBAWVU010000106.1, on the reverse strand, counting down.
CCGCCCAGATCACCAGGATGAGGGTCATCGCGATCACCGGAGCTGCTCCTGAGACGGCGACGAGGGCCGCGACGGCCCGCCCGATGAGGCCGCCGCGGAGGAGGCCGTAGCCGGCGACGACAGTGAGTCCCGCGAGGACGAACGGGACGAACAGCGTCCAAGGTGGCGAGTCGTCGGGTCCCAGGCTCGCGAGCGAGTACAGGCCGAAGGCGAACCAGAAGAGCCCGAGGGCGACGAGCGCGACCATCCACGCGGGAGGCCGGCCTCTGCGGCTCTGATGCGACTGGCTCATCGCGGACCCCTGGCCTTCCGGGACGCTCACGCCGAGTGGCTGTTCGGCCGTGCCGGCGGAGCGACGCGGTCGGCTCCCCTCACGGGTCGCGCAGCAGACGGCCGATGAGCGCGCCGACGACGAACCCCGGGGTCATCGTGACGAACCCGATGAACCCGACGACGATCGCCGCGCCCCCGATCCCCCTCAGCATCAGGGAGTTGCACCCCGTGGGGCATTCGGCCAGGTAGCCGATCGCGAGCGCATTCATCGGCAGCGCCAGGGCCAGGAAGCCGACCACGCCCCCGAACAACACGAGGACGTAGCCGCGGCCCGGGCATCTCCGAAGCGCAGCGACGAGCCCGGCCGCCGCCGCGGTGCACGCTGGTGTCGCGGCCCATGTCGAGATCGTCAGGAGGGCCCTGAGGTTACCGTAGGGCAGGCCCGTGGTCAGCGCGGATGCCGCGAACAGCACCGGTCCCGCGAGCGTGAGTCCGACGAGCCAGACGACGATCGCGGGCCGTCGCTCGACCCAGCCGAGTCGGAGCGCCACGAGGATGGTGAGCAGCGGGACGATCTCGAGCAGCGCCCTCACGGGCTCGGACCAATGGTGGCCGTCGAACCGCGGGTCGCCGCCGAATTCGATCGCTGACCACGCCCAGACCAGCAGGATCGTGGCCTCCGCGCCGAGCAGGAGCGGAATCGCCTGCCACGCGCACGTGCCCTTCCGCCGGAGTGTCCCGGTTCTCACGGCGCGGCGACGACCTCGATCTCGCGCCAGGCGGGCCACGGGGGCCCGGCCTGCGGCTCGACGCTCTGGACGTGAAAAGCCAGCGTCTCGACGCGCACGTACCGCACGCTGCGTGGCGGATCGAACGTCGCCGAGATCCAGCTCCCGTCCTCGGTGATGCCGTCGAGCTCGCGGAGCAGCATCTCGGTGGCCTCGCCGTGGGCGCGCCCGTAGATCCGGTGCACGGTACGGGCCACGCTCGGAGACTGGGACGGCAGGAGCCGGATCGCCGCGACCGATGTGTTCTTGCCGAGATCCACCTCGATCCACTCCGGAGGCGGCCAGGCCGCCTGCCACGTCGTGTCGACCAGGCCGTCGAATGCCCCGGACGGCGGCCCGTCTGCGGTCGACGATGAGGCCCGGATCACCCTGCCGTCGCCGAGACGGTTCTCGACGACCGGGCCGACGGGGTGCCCCACCGCGGGGGCCGGCGTCGCGCGCTGGCCCGGCGCCGGGGTGGGCCTGGCGGGCGGCTCCGACGGCCAGGGTGGAGGGATGCTGCCGCCGGCGCGCGGCGGACTGAACCAGAGGGTCGCCGTGGGGCCGGCCGTCCGTCCGAAGACGACGACCTCTCCGTCCCTTTTCGTGACGATCCCGGCACCGAATTCCGCCATCGCGCTGATCCCACCCTGGAAGATCGGCTCGTACGGAAGCCTCGTCCAGGTCGCACCGTCTCGCGACGTCCACATGGCGGCGTTCTGGAGCGCTCCGTCGGTGCGGATGTCGATGTCGCTGCCCACGGCAAGCCAGCCCCCGGCCAGCCCGATCACGTCCGTCATCCCGGAGCCCTGGAACGCCTGGGGCGGCCCCGACGGCGTGGGCTCCCCCTCGATCGCGGCGGAGTGCCACGCCAGGCCGTCGCCAGAGGTCCAGGCCATGGGCCGGAGGGCGCCGGTCGCGGGCTCCATCGCGCTGCCGACGGCGATCAGCCCGCCGGGTCGGGCGACGACCGCGGAGATCATCGCGTTCTCGAACAGCGGCGCGTCGTCCACCCGCGTCCAGAGGCTTCCGTCCGGCGAGGTCCAGATGGCCGCTCGCGGCATCTCCCCGACCCCGAACCCCCTGCCCACGGCCACGAGACCCGGTCCCCCGACCGCGACGTCCCGCATCTCGGCGCCCGGATCGGTGAGCGTCGCGCGTCGCCAGGAGATGCCATCCGGGGAGGTCCATGCCGCGCCGAGCCCGCCGACGCCGACTGCCACGAAGCCAGGCGCGGCATGGACGACCGCCATCATCTCCGCGTACCCCGAGCCGTCGGCGCTGGCGAATGCCGGACTGTCGGGAACGGCCGACCAGGTCACCCCGTCCGCGGAGGTCCAGGCTGCGCCTCGCCCCCCCGCAGCGCCGCGCATGCCGCCGACGGCGACGAAGCCCGGGCCACCCGCGGCGAGCCCGTTCACCCGGCCAGGGCCGGATGGCGCCCCGGCGGTCCTGGTCCAGGCGAGGCCATCCGACGATGTCCAGATCGCAGCGTCCTCGCCGCTTGCGCCACCGCCGATGAAGCCCGGCCCGCCGACGACGAGCGACGAGAGCATCGGCCCGTCCCGGCCCAGCTCGTGCCGACTCCATGCGCCCACGACGGGCACGCGCGTCGGGCTCGCCGTGCCGCCGGGACCGCTGCCAGCGGGCGGCCTCGGGCTAGGAGCATCGGCACAGCCTGCGAGCGTGAGGACGGCGGCCAGGATCGCTGTCGGGATGCTCTTCGACCACGCGCCGCATGGGTGGCTCGCTGCTGTGCGCCGGGCCCCGATGCGTGCCCTCATGGCAGCTTCGTGACGGCGACGGAGCCGACGGTGAGGGGCTGCCCATCCAGCGCCACGAGGTGGAAGTCGGCCGCCTGGTTCTGGTGATCGGTGAACGTCGCGTCGCGCAGGACGATCGACGCGGTCTTCCATGTCTTCGTGTCGGATGCGGAGGCGAGGGTCGTCCGCTTGTACATCGTCTCCGCGTTCCACGCGGACGCACAGGGCGCGGCGTCGTAGTCCAGGTAGATCGGCTGGGTCCCCTCGTCGAAGTACGTGACGTCGATGCGGACGTCCTGGGGCCGGTTGAAGTAGAACCCGTCGTCGACGCGGAAGTAGAGGTAGGCCTCGGGTGCATCCGGCGCGAGGAACACCGTGCGTCGTCCGGCTTGCCCGGCTTCCACCACCGGGACATGGAGGCCCGCGTCATCCCGCGTGCTCGGGACGAGCGTCAGGCCGCGGCTGACGTCCGAGGCGCCGAGGACCGTGCTGACCGACGGGCTGTCGGCGTACGGCGTCTCGATCCGCACGCCGGCCGGCAGGGCGCCGGCCTTGAACCAGGCGGCGTAGGTGCGCGTGATGTCGAGGTACCGCCGGCCGTACTCGACCGACTCGGCGATGTCCGACGCCTCGTCGAACCCCGACCACGTCTCGATGGCGAGCCAGGGGACTCCGCATGCGGTCGCCGCGGCGAGGCTGCGTCGGTAGACGGCGCCTCCCTCGCGCGGGAGGACGCGCCACGGCTGCGCCCGCCCGGCGATCCACCGCTCGTCGAAGCCGGGGTCGACGGACGCGATCGCGTCGGTCCAGACCGGCGTCTGCGGACCGATCCACTTGTATGTCGCGTCCTGGCCGGTGAGGCCGGGCACGCCCGCTGGCCACCCGACCTCGAGGACGATGTACGGCTCCGCCCCGAAGTCGCGCGCGAACCGCGTCGCGAGGTCGGCGAGGAACGCCGAGTCGTAGCCGCCGAGGGGCCCCGCCCCATAGAACCAGACGATCGGCCGGGACCCCTCCGCGAGCGCCCAGTACCGGCGCGGGATCGTCGTGAAGAAGAAGCGGACGTCGTCGTAGATCGCGTCACGGCCGGCCTTCGTGCGCAGGTCGAGACCGCGGCGGGATTCCGTGTCGTAGAACAGCCCGACCGCCGGCGGCGTCGTCCCGGCGGTCCGGACGCGATCGAGCGCCTGCGCGAGGGTCACGATCCCGCGTCGCGGCCACAGCTCCCGCTCCGCGTTGCCCCAGTAGTTCGGGAGAACGACGTCGATCCCCGCGTAGGCCATGTCCATCAGCTGCTTGGCGTGCCAGGCCGTGCCGCGCCAGGTCGCCGGCGGGTCCGGGACGGGCCGGTCGGTCAGCGGGTCGATCGCCGGGCCATGCGCGCCGAGATGCGCCCCGGTCACGGTGTCGTACCAGTAGAAGTAGTAGGTGAACAGCACCCGCGCCCCGAGGGGGCCGGGGTAGGCAGCCGGAAGCGGCTTCGTCGTGACGGTGAATACGCCGCACCTGGCGCCGCCGGTCGAGCTGCTGCCCACTCGGACGGCGATCGTGCCGGTCACGGAGGCGCTCCTGATGGCCCCGAGCTCGGCGTCGGTGAGGCTCACCGTCCCGGAGACCGCACCCGCGCTCGTGCTCCTGACCGACGGCAGCCTGACGATGGTGGACCCGACGACGGCGCACGTGCCCTTCGAGATGACGAGCGGCACGAGGGTGGACGCCCCGAGCCCGGTCAGTCCGAGGGTCGCGGCTCCGGCACCGCTCGCGTCGCCCGCGACGGCGACGGTCCCGTTCGCCCCCGAGGTGCCCACCCGTGCCTGCCACGCGATCGTCACGGTCGCCGCCCCGACGACCGGAGGCCCGGCCACCAGCGCGACCGCGAGGACCATCGGCATCAGGAAGGCCTGGCCGAGGGCCGGGCTCGCCTGTCCGACATCGCCGCCTCCCCAGGTATCGCAGACGCGGCTCGGTCTCGCCGGTGGCTCGGCGTGGTCCCGGCGGTCCAAGGGCAAGCCGTGCCGCACGTCATGGCCTCCCGCTGCGGCGATCGTGCGTGTTCGACGAAGAGCCCACAAGGGCCGTGCGACATAGCGAACGGCCCGGGCACTTCCCGCCTGGCTGGCACCCTGGCTGCCCCGAGCCTCCGTGGGGATCGAGCGCGGGCACCGGAGCCGGGCCGTGCGACGACTGCGACGAGCGGCGGATCACCTGTCTCGACCCGGACCCTCGGCCGTTCCTGCGGCTGGGGGTCCTTCGCGACCCCGG
>JBAWVU010000105.1:0-7774 GCA_037147135.1 Chloroflexota bacterium | reverse complement strand
GGCTTCCTCCAGGTGAACCAGCAACCGCTGCTCGACCTCGCGGCCCAGATCGGCGAGCCGGCGCCCTGAGGCGCGTGAAGCGAGCTCGTGGTGGCCTCGGCCGACGGACGGCCGCACGGGAGGCGGCATCGCCCGTCTTCGGCCCGGGGGGTGACGCGGCGGGCGGCGTGTCGGTCCGGCCGCGACCTCGCCGACCGACACCGCGAGTGCGCCGCCCGGGCGAGGGTCCCGCTGCTATCATCGCCCGGCGATGAATGTCACCTCTACCCCCGCTCCCAAGAGTACCGTCGTCCTCGAGGTCGAGGTCCCCGCCGACCGGCTCGACCGCGAAGTGGTCGAGGCCGTCAGGCGCCTCTCGAGACATACCCGCATCCCGGGGTTCCGCCCGGGGAAGGCCCCCCGGTCGATGGTCGAACGGGCACTCGGCGAAGGCGTCGTCCTCGACGAGGCCGTGGAACACCTTGTCGAGACGGCGTACCGCGAGGCACTCGCCGAGACGTCGACCCTCCCGCTCGCCCGCGCGTCGATCGAAGTCGTCGTGGCCGAGGAGGGCAAGCCGGTCGTGTTCAAGGCGACCGTGCCCGTCTTCCCGGAGGTCGTCCTCGGCGACTACCGGGGCTTCAGGTTCACCCCGGAGATCGATCCGGTCGACGACGCCAAGGTCGACAAGGTGATCGACGAGCTGCGCGACCAGCAGGCCCGCCTCGACCCGGTCGAGGATCGTGGCGCGCAGGACGGCGACTACGCGGTCATCGCGTTCGCCGGAAGCCGTGACGGCGTCCCGTTCGAGGGCGGCTCGTCCGAGCGCACCCCGCTCATCGTGGGCAAGGGGCGGTTCGTGCCGGGCTTCGAGGAGCACGTCATCGGACTCAAGGTCGGCGAGACGAGCGAGTTCGCCATCACGTTCCCGGCCGACTACTCCGAGACGGACCTCGCGGGGCAAGAGGTGCAGTTCAGCGTCACCCTCAGCGAGCTCCGCGAGAAGATCGCGCCGGCGGCGGACGACGAGTTCGCGCGATCTGTCGGGGACTACGCCGACCTCTCTGCGCTGCGCGCGGAGGTCAGGCTCCGGCTGGAGCGCAGCTCCCTCGACCGGGCCCGCCACCGTTTCGCGGACCGCATCATCGAGTACGCGGTGGCCAACGCCACCGTCGACCCGCCCGACGTCCTCGTCGATGAGGAAGTCGACGTGATGCACGACGAATTCCGGTCGGGGCTCGCCCGCCAGGGGATCACCGAGGAGGCCTATCTCAAGGCCATCGGGAAGACCTCCGAAGCGGTGCACGTCGAGATGCGCCCCGACGCGGAGAAGCGCGTGAAGACGCTCCTCGTGCTCTCGAAGGTGGCCGAGGCGGAGGGTGTCGTCGTGCCGGCCGATGCGATCGAGGCCGAGGTCGAGCAGGCGCGCGCTCGCTACGCGTCCGATCCCAGGCTGGCCGAGTACGTCGGCTCCGAGCGCGCCCGCGCGTCGCTCCGGAGCACCATGCGCCGATCGCTCGTCGTCGAGCGGCTCGTCGATGCGTGGCTCGCCGATCACCCCGAGCACCCGGCGATCCCGCATGTCGAAGAGCACGCTCGGGATGAGACCCCGGCGGAGACCCTCGCGCCGTCCGACGCGACGACTTCCGGGCCGTCGGACGCGGCGGCTCTCGAGTCGCCCGACGCCGCGGCCCTCGACACGGGCTCGGAGCCCTCCACGTCCGAGACCGCCGGCACCGCGCCGGCGTCGGGGGCGTGAGCGGCCAGGGCGACCGCGCGACAGGAGGACGCAACATGCTCGTGCCGATGGTCATCGAGTCCTCGAGTCGCGGGGAGCGGGCCTACGACATCTACTCCCGGCTGCTCAAGGAGCGGATCATCTTCCTCGGCGACGCCGTCGAGGACACGATGGCGAACCTCGTGATCGCGCAGCTCCTCTTCCTCGACTCCGAGGATCCGGAGAAGGACATCAGCCTCTACATCAACTCGCCGGGCGGGTCGGTGACGGCAGGGCTCGCGATCTACGACACGATGCAGTACGTGAAGTCGCCGGTGAGCACCATATGCATCGGCATGGCCGCCTCGATGGCGGCCGTGCTCCTCGCCGCTGGCGCACCTGGCAAGCGCTATGCCCTGCCGCACAGCCGGGTGATGATCCACCAGGGCTACGGCGGGTTCCGCGGCAGCCCGCCGGATGCGCTCATCCAGATGCGCGAGTGGGAGCACCTCGTCGAGATGCTCCACGACATCCTCGCCCGTCACACGGGCCAGCCGCGCGAGAAGATCGTGAAGGACACGGAGCGCGACTTCTTCATGTCGCCCGAGGACGCCAAGACATACGGCATCATCGATGCCGTCTACTATCCGCAGGGGGCCGCCGTGACCGCGATCGCGGACGCGGCGACGCTGGGACAGGGGAAGGCCGACGACGGCCCGCCCGGCGACAGCAAGCCCGATGACGGCGAGCCCGGCGACAGCGCCGGCGGCAAGTCCTGAGCACGCGGCGCAGAGATGGCACCGACGACGGGGAGGACGGCGTGACGAACGCGAAGGGTCCCAAGGTCCCGTATCGGTGCTCGTTCTGCGGCAAGGGCCAGGAGCAGGTCCGCAAGCTCATCGCCGGCCAGGGCGTCTACATCTGCGACGAGTGCATCAACCTCTGCCAGGAGATCATCGAAGAGGAGATGCTCGAGGCACCGCGTGCGAAGACGCCGGCGCCCAAGCTCCCCAAGCCTCGCCAGATCAAGGACTCGCTCGACCAGTACGTCGTGAGCCAGGAGCGGGCGAAGAAGGTCCTGTCGGTCGCGGTCTACAACCACTACAAGCGGGTCAACGCCGGCCACCAGATCGACGATGTCGAGCTCCAGAAGTCGAACGTCCTCCTCGTCGGCCCCACCGGCTCCGGCAAGACCCTCCTCGCCCAGACGCTCGCTCGCGTGCTCGAGGTCCCGTTCTGCATCGCGGACGCCACGAGCCTCACGGAGGCCGGGTACGTCGGCGAGGACGTGGAGAACATCCTCCTCCGGCTCATCCAGGCGGCGGACTTCGACGTCGCTCGCGCGCAGCGCGGGATCATCTACATCGACGAGATCGACAAGATCGCCCGCAAGGCGGACAACCCGTCCATCACCCGGGACGTCTCCGGCGAGGGCGTCCAGCAGGCGCTCCTCAAGATCCTCGAGGGGACGGTCGCGAACGTGCCGCCGCAGGGCGGCCGGAAGCATCCCCACCAGGACTTCATCCAGATCGACACGACGAACATCCTCTTCATCTGCGGTGGGGCGTTCGACGGGCTCGAGCGGATCATCGAGGAGCGGGTCGGGCGCAAGACGATCGGCTTCGGGTCCGAGGTGGCCGAAGGGCGCGTCGAGCGCGACCGGATCCTCGAGCGCCTCATGCCCGAGGACCTGCTCAAGTACGGGCTCATCCCGGAGTTCGTCGGGCGGCTTCCGGTGGTGGTGACGCTCTCAGCGCTATCCGCCGATGACCTCGTCCGGGTCCTCACCGAACCGAAGAACGCGATCACTCGCCAGTTCGCGAAGTTCCTCTCGCTCGACAAGGTGGAGCTCGTCTTCACCTCCGGCGCGCTCCGGGCCGCGGCCGATGCCGCCCTCACGCGCAAGACCGGCGCCCGCGCGCTCCGGACGATCGTCGAGGAGTCGCTCCTCGACGTCATGTACGAGATCCCCGAACGCGGCGACATCCGCAAGTGCCTCATCACCGAGGAGACGATCCGCGAGGGCCTTCGGCCGCTCCTCCTGACGAAGTCCGAGATCGACAGCGGGGTCGACGAGACCAACTACGGGGAGTGGCTCGCGGAGCGAGGCGAGACCGCCTGAGCCGTCGGCCCGAGAGCTCGGTGAGGACCCAGGACGGGGTCGCGTTCGGTGCGCCCCACGGAGGTATGGACGTGGTCAACGGGAGCGACGGCGGGGGCCTCGCGAAGGTCTACCGGCCCGCGGAGGTCGAGAGCTCGATCTACGCGCGCTGGCTCGCCGCCGACGTGTTCGCCCCGGACGGCGCGGGCTCCACCGCGGACCCGGACCTCCCGCCGTTCGTCATCATCCAGCCTCCGCCGAACGTCACCGGCTCGCTCCACCTCGGGCACGCGCAACGGTCGTCGGTCGAGGATCTCATGACGCGGCACGCGCGGATGCTCGGGCGACCGGCGCTCTGGCTCCCGGGGCTCGACCACGCGTCGATCGCCGCCCAGTTCGTCCTCGACCGGATCCTCGCCGCTGAAGGCGAGTCGCGCCAGACGCTCGGGCGGGAGCGGTATCTCGAGCGGATGTGGCGCTTCGTCGAGGAGACGCGCGACGTCATGCTCATGCAGCAGCGTCGCGTCGGCGCCTCGCTCGACTGGGGCCGCCTGCGCTTCACGATGGACGAGGTCTCCGCGCGTGCGGTCCGCGAGGCGTTCCTCCGGCTCTACCGCGACGGGCTCGCATACCGGACGGAGGCCCTCGTCAACTGGTGCCCCGGGTGCCGGACCAGCCTGTCGGACCTCGAGGTCATCCCGACCCCGGAGAGCGGCACGCTCTGGACGATCCGCTACCACCTCGCCCGGGCGGATGGGTCGCCGGACCCGACAGGAACGATCTCCGTGGCGACGACGCGGCCCGAGACGATCCTCGGCGACACGGCCGTCGCCGTCCATCCGGATGACCCTCGATACGCCGACCTCGTCGGCGCGCGCGTCGTCATCCCGTTCGCCGATCGGGTCGTCCCGGTCATCGCGGACCCGGTCGTCGAGCCCGGCTTCGGCACCGGCGCGGTGAAGATCACGCCCGCACACGATCAGGACGACCACCAGACGGGCCTCCGCCACGAGCTGCCGATGGTGACGGTCCTCGACGACGAGGGCCGGATGAACGACCACGGCGGCCAGTTCGCCGGCCTCGACCGCTACGAGGCCCGGCGCGAGATCGTCGCGCACCTCCAGGCCTCCGGCGACCTCGTCGAGGCGAAGCCCCACGAGATGCTCATCGGCCGCTGCCAGCGATCGAACGACGTCGTGGAGCCGCGCCTCAAGACGCAGTGGTTCATCCGCACGGAGCCACTCGCGAGGGAGGCGCTCGAGGCGACGCGGAGCGGCGGGACGCGGATCCTGCCGGAGCGCTTCGAGAAGGTCTGGGAGCACTGGCTCACCGGGATCCGGGACTGGAACGTGAGCCGGCAGCTCTGGTGGGGCCACCGGATCCCGGCCTGGTATTGCCCGGACGACCACGCGACGGTCGTCTCCGATCCGGCCGGACCGGACGCGTGCGAGGAGTGCGGCCGTCCGCGCGCCGACCTCACGCAGGACCCGGACATCTTCGACACGTGGTTCAGCTCGGGCCTCTGGCCGTTCTCGACGCTCGGCTGGCCCGACGAGACCGACGATCTCGCACGGTTCTATCCCGGCTCGGTCATGGAGACCGCGTACGACATCATCTTCTTCTGGGTCGCCCGGATGATGATGCTCGGCATCCACCTCACCGGCGCGGCGCCCTTCCACACGGTCTACCTGTCGGGGCTCGTCCGCGACCCGTACGGCCAGAAGATGTCGAAGACGAAGGGGAACGTCGTCGACCCGCTCGCGATGATCGACGAGTACGGGGCCGACGCCCTCCGGTTCGCCCTCATGAACGGGACGGCCCCGGGGAACGACCAGCGACTCGGGCGCGACAAGGTCGAGGGCGCGCGGAACTTCGCGAACAAGCTCTGGAACGCCGTGCGGTACGTGCTCGGGGCCCGGCCTGCCACGATCCCGGCCGGCGCGACCCGCGTCCCGCCTCCTGCCGAGTGGCTCGGCCCGGCGGAGCGCTGGCTCCTCTCGCGCGTCGCCGCCGTCACCGCCGCGGTGGACCGGGCGCACGCCGACTACCAGTTCGGCGAGGTCTGTCGGCTCCTGTATGACGCCATCTGGAGCGAGTACTGCGACTGGGCGATCGAGTTCGCCAAGGTCCGGCTCGGCGACGAGTCGCTGGCCGTCGCCGAGCGGGAGGCGACGTGGTGGACGCTCGTCGACGCCCTCGACACGTACGTACGCCTGCTCCATCCGGTCATGCCCTTCGTGACCGAGGCGATCTGGGCCGAGCTGCCGCATCGCGCGTCGGACCCCGAGCTCCTCATCGTCGCCCGCTGGCCCGGGGTCGGCCGGGTGGACCCGGAGGCCGAGGCGCCCGTCTCCGCCGTCATCGACCTGGTGCGGGGCATCCGCAACGCCCGGGCCGAGGCGAAGATCGAGCCCGGCGCATGGTTGCCGGTGCACGTCGCCATCGGCGAGGAGATGGCCCCGGCGTTCGCCGCGCTCCGACCGGCCGTGGAACGGCTGGCGCGGGCACGGCCGCTGATCCGGCACCTCACGGCCGACGCGCTCGTTGCGGCGCGGCCGGCCGGCGGCCTGACGGTCATCGTCGGTGAGTCCGAGGCGGTCGTCGAGCCGGCATCGGAGGACGCCGCCCACGCGGCCCTCGAGCGGGGTCGCCTGGAGCGGGAGCTCGCGGATGCGGAGGGCCTGCTGGCCAACGCACGTGCGAGGCTCCTCAACCCGGCGTTCGTCGAGCGGGCGCCGGCCGCCGTCGTCGACGGGGCACGAGCCCGCGAGGCGGAGATGTCGGAGCTGGTCGACCGGCTCCGGGAGCGCCTGGCCGGGGACCGGTAGCGAGGGAGGGCCGACGCTCGCGCCCTGCTACGATGAGGCGCGTTCCCACATCGACGGAGGATCCGTGCCCTTCGACTTCCTCAAGCGGAAGCAGCCCGACGCGCCGGCGTTCGTGCCCGTGCCGGAAGACGTTCCCGCGCAGGACTTCAGCGTTCGCATCACGTATGCCGCCAAGAGCAGCGAGGGCGTGCGCATGGCCGCTGGGCCCAACGCGCTCGCCGTGCTCCCGACCATCCTGTATGGGGTGGCGAGGGGCGATGTCGAGCTGGTGGAGTCCCGTGCGGTCGAGTTCGCGCAGGCCGCGCCGGACATCGAGCGTCCGGCCGAGGCCCTCCAGTGGGTGAACGCCCACGGCGACCTGGGCCCCGTGGCTCGGCACGCCGTCCTCGTGCTGGAGACGGTGGAGGCGGTGGACCTCGAGTTCGACACCCTCGCGTGCTGCCTGCTCGACGGCGAGCTCGACACCTCCGGATATCCGACGTTCAGCACGATCGTCGGCGGGGTCGTCTCGCACTGGGACGAGGGGACCGGCGACATGATCGCGCGCGGCGTCGTCGGGTGGGGTGGCAGGGGCGTCCGCGGCGACACGGACCGGACGGCGTCCCGGCTCCTGGCCGCCATCTTCGCGAGCATCCAGGCGAACCAGTACGCGGTCGGCGTGACCGACGACGAGCGGCCTGTCCCTGCGCCGGGCAGGGGCGGGCTCGTCTGCGCGGGCTGCGGGTTCTCGTCCGCCCACGAGCGCGCGTTCTACTGTCCGAAATGCGGGATGCGCCTGCTGCGCGGATGACGCGCCGCGCTCGCTGAGAGGGTCGGTCAAGGGTGCCCATCTACGACTACGTGTGCGAATCATGCGGCCGGGTCCTCGAGGTGATCCACGGCCACCACGACGCCGGCCCCGCGGCGTGTCCCGACTGCGGCGGCTCCATGTCAAAGGCGTTCGCCGCGCCGACCATCCACTTCAAGGGGAGCGGCTGAGCGAAGAAGGATCGCGGGAGCACGGCCGGATCGATGAAGCCGAAGGTGCCCAGGGAGGGCGAGGCGCCGGCCGCGCCGGCGTCCGCCCCCGTCGCCGATGTCGGCGGTCGGACGGACGGTGGCAGCACGTCCGGTGGTGGCAGCACGTCCGGTGGTGGCAGCGGGGAGCGG
>JBAWVU010000104.1:0-7885 GCA_037147135.1 Chloroflexota bacterium | reverse complement strand
TCGCCTTGGATGAGCTCGGACGCGCACACGTGGAGGGACGAACGCCATGGCCGCCATCCGCACGGCAGAGGTCGTCTGGGACGGCGCCCTCGCCTCCGGCTCCGGGATGATCCAGTATGTCTCGAGCGGTGCCTTCAGCCGGATGCCCGTGACGTGGGCGTCGCGCACGGAGGCCCCCGAGGGTCGGACGAGCCCCGAGGAGCTCGTGGCGGCCGCCCACGCGAGCTGCTACGCGATGGCGTTCTCCGGGGGCCTCGGGCGCAACGGGACGCCCCCGACGAAGCTCTCCGTGACCGCGACCGTGACATTCGACAAGACCGAGGCCGGCTGGCGCGTCGCGTCGTCAGCGCTCGCGGTGAAGGGCGTCGTGCCGGGCATCGACGCGGCGACGTTCGCATCGCTCGCGGAGGCCGCGAAGGACGGCTGCCCGATCTCGCAGGCGCTCAAGGGCAACGTCGAGCTGTCCGTCGAGGCCACCCTCGAGGGCTGACGAGGCCGACGAGCGACCGGTTCGAGGCTCGCCCGATGGGGACCGCGGGATCGCTCCTGGGCGCGATCCCGCTCCCGCTGCTCGTCGGGTGGCTCGTCGTGATCAACGTCGCGACGGCCGCCGCGTACGCCCGGGACAAGCTGTCTGCCCGGAGCGGAGGACGGCGCATCCGGGAACGCACGCTCCTCCTGCTCAACGTGCTCGGCGGGGTCGTGGGCGCGTGGATCGTCTTCTTCGGGATGCGCCACAAGACGCTTCACCGACGTTTCTGGATCGTCCAGTCGCTCGCGACGATCCTCTGGGCGGCGATCTTGCTCGGCGTCCTCCTCGGGTAGCCCGGCCCGCAACGCCCGACCTCTTGCGGCGGCCTCCGCCTCCGCAGCGCCTACCCGATCGTGAGGATCCGTCGCGGGTTGGCGACCGTCATCGTCTCGATCTCGGCCTCGGCCACACCGCGCTCGCGCAGCCCCGGGAGGAAGACCTCCGCGAGGTATGCGTAGCCGTTCCCGTCGTAGAACGTGAGCTGGCTGTTGTCGCACACGTCCTGCGAGAGGAGGACGCGGTCGGCATGCCCGCGGGAGAGCATCTCGAGGATGAGGTCGACGACGCGGGGCTCCCCCTTGCGCTCCATCGGCGTGAACGACATGCCGAGGAAGTCGCACTCGATCGAGGCGCCCCGATCCACGATGGCCAGCCAGTGCTCGAGGACCGGATACGAATCACTGTGGCCGATGACGACTCGCCCCGGATCGGCGCCGGCCTCCTCGAGGATGTCGAGCTGGCGCAGGCCGACCGGCGACATGACCGCGTGGGTGGTGACGGCCATGCCCGTGGCCCGGGCCGCGCGGCCGACCGCGCGGAGTACGCGCTCCTCCTGCGCCGTGACCCAGGGCTTGTGGACGCCGATCTCGCCGATGATCCCCGGCCGGACGCGGGCCCCGGCCTCGTCCTCGCTCCCCGGCACGCCATCGTGGAACTCGCCGACGAGGATGTCCGCGAGCTCGGCGACGCTCCGCCGGTCCACGAGGTCCTCCGGCGGGTAGTACGGCTCGCGGTACCACCCGCAACCCATGACGACGAGGAGCCCGGTGCGCAACGAGATGCGCCGGAGCCACGCCGGGTCGCGCCCGATCGCCGGGAGCGTCACGTCCACCACGCAGGTGCCCCCGGCGGCGTGGAACCGTTCGAGCTCGGCGGCGATGAGGTCCTCGTCGGGCGTGAGCTCCCAGTAGTCGAAGCGCTCCGGGATCCGCCACAGGTGGCACTGCGTGTGCTCGTGCGGCAGCGTGGACCCGAGGCGCTCCGGCGCCACGTCACCGGTCACCGTTCGGACGAACGGCATCGTCGCTCCTCCCCTGCTCCGCCCTTCCGGGCCCGGTCGCTAGGGTATCCCCGTGCGGGGCCGCGCTGTGGGCGATCCGCGAAGGTGCGATAGTGCGGGCGACCGCAGGCTCGCTGGGAGGAGACCGGCCCCGCGGTCCGAGCGCCGGGGAGCGCGGCCTCGCCGCCGTTCCCGCACTCGGTGGACCCGTCGGCTTGGAGGAGACGATGAAGGGAACCATGCGGCTGGCGACATTGTTCGCCGTCGCCGGCCTGGTCGCAGCGGCCTGCTCGTCGAGCGGCTCGACCCCGGCCCCCAGCGCAGCGGCATCCGCCGCACCGTCCGTGGCGGCGTCCGTGGCGCCGAGCGCGGCGCCGTCCGTCGAGGCGACCGTCGATCCGAGCTCGCTGCTCGGCAAGGTCCTCGCGGCGAACAAGATCGTCATGTCCACGGACCCGCAGTATCCGCCGCAGTCCGCGCTCAAGCCGGACGGCACGTACGAAGGCTTCGACATCGACGTCGGGACCGAGATCGCGAAGCGGCTCGGCGTCCCGATCGAGTTCACGACCCCGACCTGGGACACGATCACGGCCGGATCCTGGGGTGGCCGCTGGGACTTCAGCGTGGGCTCGATGACCATCACGACCCCCCGCGAGAAGATCCTCGCCTTCAGCAAGCCCTACTACTACACGCCGGCCCAGATGGCCGCATCCACGGCCTCCGGCATCACCACGCTTGACGGCCTCGCGGGCAAGACGATCTGCGCGGGGGCCGCGACGACCTACTACGACTGGCTGACCGGGGCCCTCGACCTCGGCACGTACACGCCGACCCAGAAGCCGCCGACGGACTCCAAGGCCACGACGCTCGACACGGACCGCCTCTGTGCCGAGGCGTGGAAGGCCGGCCGCAACGACTTCCAGGGCTGGCTCAGCTCGTCCACGACCGTCGACCAGGCGCTCAAGGACGGCATCCCGATGGTGAAGGTCGGCGACCCGGTGTACTACGAGCCGCTCGGCGTCGCGTTCGACAAGAGCGGGCCCGATCCCACGAGCATGGTCGCGAAGGTCAACGAGATCCTCGATGGCATGCGCGCGGACGGGACACTCAAGGCCCTGTCCGAGAAGTGGTTCGGACTCGATCTCACCGTCGAGCAGGGCAAGTGACCCCGGCCGACTGACGGGCAACCCGATGGGGGCGTCGCGCGAGACGCCCCCATCGTCGTCTCCGGGACCTATGGAGGGGTCGTGAGATGAGCGCATCCGCCAGGACCGTCGGCGCACCCGACGGGGGCGTCGCACCGTCGGAGCCGTCCAACCCGATCGTCGAGGCGATCGCCGCCCAGCGTCGGCGCCAGACTCTGCGCTTCCGGCTGACCTTCGTCCTCACGTGGATCGTGCTCGTTGGGGCCATCGTCGGCTGGCTCTTCTCGAACGGGAAGATCGACGTCGCGTTCCTCGCCAAGTGGGGGCCCTACATCCTCCAGGGGGTGGGGATCACGGTCCTCGTGGCCATCTGCTCGATCACCATCGCGATCCTGTTCGCCGTCGTCGGTTCCCTGTGCCGGCTCAGCGAGAACGCCGTCCTGTACGCGGTCTCGACCCTCTACGTGTCGCTCGTCCGCGGCACGCCGCTCATCGTCCAGATCCTCTTCATCTACCTCGCGCTGCCACAGGTCTGGCCGGGGTTCGCGGGAGTCCCGGCGATCGTCCTCGGCATCTTCGCCCTCGCGTTCAACTACGGCGCATACATGACGGAGACGTTCCGGGCCGGCATCCAGGCGGTCCCGCGCGGCCAGACCGAGGCGGCCCAGGCACTGGGGATGCCGGGCCGCACCCGGATGCGCCGGATCGTCCTGCCGCAGGCGATCCGGATCATCACCCCGGCGATCGGGAACGAGTTCATCTCGATGATCAAGGACTCCGCGCTCGTCTCGCTCATGACGGTGCAGGAGATCCTCTGGCGGGCGCAGCGCGTCGGCCAGTCCAACTTCCGGACACTCGAGACGCTGCTCGTCGCCGCGCTCGTGTACTGGATGCTCACGATCGTCCTCTCGATCTTCCAGGACCGCCTGGAGAAGCGCATGGCCGAGAGCGATCGGCGGATCTGAGATGGAGCCGACGATGACGACGACCACCACCGACCCGGCCCTCAGCACGCACGACCGGCTGTCGGGGGCCCGCGATCCCTACGCGCGACCCGGGGCACTCACCCCGGCCGGCGCCGAGCCGATCGTGCGCCTCATGGAGATCGAGAAGTACTTCGGGAGCAACTACGTCCTCCGCGGCTGCACGCTGGAGGTCTACCCGCGCGAGACGATCTGCATCATCGGGCGCTCGGGGTCCGGAAAGAGCACGCTCCTGCGCTGTGCCAACTTCCTCGAGGAGCCCACGGCGGGCGCCGTCGAGATCGACGGTCTCCGGATCGACGCCGACCCGCTTCGCTCCCGGAGCCGTGAGCATCGGGAGCAGATCCGCCAGATCCGCATGCGTGCGCAGATGGTCTTCCAGGAGTTCAACCTGTTCCCGCACATGAAGGTCATCGACAACCTCATCGAGGCACCCGTGCGGGTGAAGGGCGTGCCGCGCGACCAGGCGATCGCGACGGCGGAGAAGTTCCTCGAGAAGGTGGGCCTGTCCGAGAAGCGCGACGAGTTCCCGGCCCGCCTGTCGGGCGGCCAGAAGCAGCGCGTCGCGATCGCGCGCGCCCTCACGATGGAGCCCAAGGTCCTGCTCTTCGACGAGCCCACCAGCGCGCTCGATCCCGAGCTCGTCGGCGAGGTGCTCATCGTCATGGCGGAGCTCGCCCACGAGGGTGCGACGATGATCGTCGTCACCCACGAGATGGCGTTCGCCCGGGAGGCGGCCGACCGGGTCTACTACATCGACGAAGGGGCCTTCATCGAAGCCGGGCCGCCCGAGCAGGTCATCGAGAAGCCGCAGGACCCGCGGACGGCGAAGTTCCTCGCGCGGCTCCTGGGAAAGGTGTAGCACGATGGGAGCCCTGGTCGCCATCACCTGCCCCAGCTGCGGCGTGTCGCGCGAGACCGGCCTGTGCGGCTACGCGTCCGGGTCGTTCATCGAGCGAGTCCTCGGGGACGAGCGCGAGATCGAGTGTCGCGTCTGTGGCTACGTGGGGTCGGTCGACGAGGTGCACGACGTCCGCCTGAGCACGTCGCTCGACCCGAAGAGCCGCGCGATCCCCCGTTCCGACCTCACGAGCGACGAAGTGCGCGAGAAGGCGCGAGCGCTGCTCCTCGGGGACGGCGTGGCCGAGGATGCCATCGCGGGGATGTCGCTCATCGAGCGCTGATCGCCCGTCGCGGGCGCGCGGCCGTCCGCCGGGTTCGCGATAGACTGCCCGAGGTTGCGCGCCGCGTCCGCGTGCGCGCCGAGCGTTCGTCCCCCGTGGACCGTGCGTCGTACTGCGCCGCCGCCATGCCGCCACGCCGCCACCGAGGTCTTCGTGTTCATCCGCTGGGGCGCCTTCGTCTACCGGCACCGGAAGATCGTCGCGCTCTGCATGCTCGCGATCGCGCTCTTCTCGCTCCCGTTCGCCGCCCGGGCACCGGGCGAGCTGCGCGCAGGCGGCTGGCTTGACCCGGGCTCGGAGTCGGCCAGGGTCGCGGACCGCCTCGCCGCGGAGTTCGGGATGGGTAGGAGCTCGCTCATCGTCCTCTTCCGCTCCGAGGCGCCCAAGGCGGATGCGACGTCAACCGCGTTCCAGGCGGCGATCGCGTCGACCGTCGCGGGGGTGAAGGGCGACCCGAACGTCGCGGGCGTCATCGGGTATGCCGAGACCGGCGACCGTCGATTCATCAGCACCAACGGCGAGGCTGCGTACATCCTGCTCAACCTCGCGGTCTCCGACGAGGGCTCCGTCGAGATCTACCCGGACCTCCGCGCGAAGCTCGCGGCGCCGGCAGGCTACGCCATCCTCGTGAGCGGGTATGCGCCCCTGACGCTCGACTCGACGGCCCAGCAGGAGAAGGACCTCCAGCGGGGCGAGTCACTCGCGATCCCGTTCACGATCGTCATCCTCATCGGGGTCTTCGCCTCGATCGTGGCGGCCGGGATGCCGCTGCTCGTCGCCGGCCTCGCGATCCCGACGTCGCTCATGCTCGTCTACTGGTGCGCCCAGTGGACGCAGATGGCGGACTACACGCTGAACATCGCGACGATGCTCGGACTGGCCCTCGCGATCGACTACTCGCTCTTCATCGTCAGCCGCTTCCGGGAGGAGCTCGCGCGCGGCCGGACCGTGGAGCAGGCGACGGAGAAGGCGATCGGGACGGCCGGGAAGGCCGTGTTCTTCTCGGGCGTCGCGGTCGCGATCGGCCTGTCCGGCCTCGTCGTCTTCCCGTTCCCGGCGATCCGTTCGATCGGCCTGGGCGCGGCGATCGTCGTCGTATGCTCCGTGCTCTTCGCGCTCACGTTCCTCCCGGCGATGCTCGGGATGCTCGGGCCGCGCGTGAACGCGCTCTCGATCGCCGGCCTCATCCGCCGCCTCCGCCTCGGGACCGGCCACCCGGAAGCCCCGAGGACCGAGGAGGAGATGGCGCACAGCCGATGGGAGCGGGTCGCGAAGGCCGTCATGGCCCACCCGATCCGCATCCTCGTTCCGGTGCTCATCGTCCTGCTCATCCTCGGGTCGCCCTTCCTCCGCCTGGAGCAGGGCGTCCCGGGCGCCGACTCCCTGCCGCCGGGGCTCGAGAGCCGCGAGGCGTACCTCGCGATCCAGGACGAGTTCGAGCGAGGCACGACGACGCCGATCACGATCCTCGCGGACGTGACGGGCGACCCGACCTCGCCGGAGAACATCGCCGCGATCTCCGCGTACGGGGACCGGCTGGCCGCCGTCGCGGGCGTCACCCGCGTCGAGGGGCCGTTCACGATCACGGATCCCGCGACCGGGCAGCGCGTCCCGCTCGCGCTGGTGCAGCAGGCCTACGCCGCGCCGGAAGCGCAGCGGCCGGCGTTCGTCGCGGCCCTGACCGCACAGTACGTCCGCGGCTCCACCGTCCGGCTCGACGTCATCGCCCCGTACAACCCCTCGAGCCGTGCGGCGACGGACCTGATCCCCGTCATCCGGGCCGTCCCCGCCGGGGAGGGCATCTCGGCAGCCGTGGGCGGAGGGGCCGCGCTCGCCGCCGACTTCCTCGCGGGCGAGGCACGCCTCCTCCCGTTCGCGATCGGCTGGACGATGCTCGCGACGATGGTGATCCTCTTCCTGCTCTTCGGGTCGATCGCGATCCCGATCAAGGCCGTCCTCATGACCCTGCTCTCGGTGGCCGCGAGCTTCGGGGCGCTCGTCTGGATCTTCCAGGAGGGCAACATGTCCGGCCTGCTGAGCTTCGAGTCCCTCGGGTATACCATCGCCGGGCTCCCGATCATCATGTTCTGCATCATCTTCGGGCTCTCGATGGACTACGAGGTGCTGCTCCTGTCGCGCATCCAGGAGGCCTACCGCCGGACCGGCGACAACACGACCGCCGTGGCCGAGGGCCTGGTCCGCACCGCCCGCGTCATCACCGGCGCGGCGCTCGTCATGGTCTCGGTCTTCCTCGCGTTCGCGCTCGCCGACAACGTGGCGATCAAGTCGGTCGGCGTCGGGATGGCGATCGCCGTCCTCATCGACGCGACGATCGTCCGCACTCTCCTCGTGCCCGCGACCATGCGCCTGCTCGGGAAGTGGAACTGGTGGGCGCCCGGCCCCTTGAAGCACCTCGCCGACCGGATCGGCTTCGACCACATCGAAGACCTCCCGGACGAGGACGCCGGGGAGGCCGGCGCCGGTGCGGCGGAGGCGCCCGCCGGTGCCTGACGACGACGTCCGGGCGGTGACCGGCGAAGTGGTCGACGGCCCGAGCGGGCCCGTGCGCACGACCGGGCCCGGCGCGTCCGCGGATGCCGACGATCCCTTCGGTGGCACGATCCGCGTGCGCACGTACCGGCTCGCCGGGCCGCCCGGAGGCTTCGGGCTGTGGTTCGGCGTCGGTCTGCTCGCCCTCGGCATCTACCTCGTCCTCGCGGCCTGGTTCCCGGCCGTCGCGGCCGCCACCCGCGCCCCTGCCG
>JBAWVU010000103.1:0-7917 GCA_037147135.1 Chloroflexota bacterium | reverse complement strand
AGTGACAAAGTCGCTGGCCGCTTAGCTCGGACAGAATCGCTGGCCGTTGACACGGGTCTCGCGCCGGGGTTGACACGGAGCTCCGGACGGGTCTAGACTCTCGCCCGGCGCCACCACCACGCGCCCGAGTCACCCAGCACGGAGGCGGCTAGGCAGATGAGCTCCCGCACCAGCAGCCCGTTCGCGCGGCTTCGCCGGCTCGCCGGCGTCGCGTCTGCGCGCGCAGGCAGGACCGTGCCCATCGCGAGGTGACTCGCGGCGGCGATAGCCGCCCCGACGAGCAGACCTTCGAGCCGTGGGCCGGTCGGGCCCGCGGCTCTTCCGTTCCCCTCCCCGGCGCCTGACGCCGGTCGCGGGGGCGGGAGGCCGTCCTGGGCCCCCGTCCATCCCGCATCAGTGACGGGTCCTCGGACCCGCCCACCCGAGGGGAACGAGCCATGACCACCACGATCGCGCGTCCGGAGCCCCGGACCCGGCCGGCCGTCGAGGTCGACCCGCAGGTCCCGGCGCCGTCCGGCATGCCCGCCACCATCGTGCGACCGATCGGTCTTCCCGCGCTGCTCGTCGAGGGCGCCACGAAGCGCTTCGTCGTCGGGCGCGGGCGGAAGCCGGTCGTGGCGGTCGACGGCGTGAGCCTTCGCGTCGGGCGCGGCGAGATCTACGGGCTCCTCGGCGCCAACGGCGGCGGGAAGTCGACCCTCATCCGGCTCATGAGCACGCTGCTCACCCTCGACGAGGGCCGGATCGAGGTCTTCGGCCACGACGTCGAGCGCGAGGAGATGGCCGTGAAGCGGCTCATCAACCGCGTGAGCGTCGACGCCGCGTTCTTCAAGAAGCTCTCGCCGATGGAGAACCTCCTCTTCGCGTCCCGGATGTACGGGATCCCCGACGCCCGGGCGAAGGAGGACTCGATCCGGATCCTCGCGCGGCTCGGGATCTCCGAGAAGCGCCTGGGACGGCCCACCGAGCAGATGAGCCGGGGGATGCAGCAGAGGGTCGCCATCGCGCGAGCCCTGCTGACGAGCCCCACGGTCCTCCTGCTCGACGAGCCGACGACGGGTCTCGATCCGCGCAGCAAGCTCGACGTCCAGGCGTTCATCGAGGAGGTCCGCGACGTGCACGACGCGTCGATCGTCCTCACGACGCACGACCTCGCCGAGGCGGAGCGCCTCTGCGATCGGATCGGGATCCTCGATTCCGGCCGTCTGGTCGTCGAAGGGACGGCAGGCGACCTCCAGGCCCGGGTCGCGGTCGACCACGGCCTGGCACCCACGCTCCATTCGGCCTTCATGGCCTACACGGGACGCTCGCTCGACGACGACGTCGAGGAGCCCTCAGGAGAGGAGGACGGAGATGACTGATCACCGCCGGACGCACCGCGGCACGGTCGCCCCGCGCCGCCCCAGCCATCCGACACCCGACTACACGAACGATGGAAGGAGCACGGCCGTGCACTCGCTGCATGGGACCGTCGCTCGAGCCATCCACGAGGACCGGATCCGGGAGCAGTCGCACCCGACCCGACGGACGTGGATGGAGGCCCCCCCGGCCGGCCGCACGCGGCAGCCGGTGAGGGCCCGACTCGGACGATCGATCGTCCGGCTCGGCGAGCGGATCGCCGCCGAGCCGGCACTCTCCCCCGCCCGTCCCCGGTGACCGGGGCCGGGCGGGGGCCTCGCCTCCAACGGAGACCCTCGCCATGACCATCGCGACGCTCGAGCTACGCGCGAGCTACGCGTTCATCGCCCGGAACTTTGCGCTCTCACGCCGCTACTGGGGCTGGGAGATCGCGTTCCTCGTGTACGCGCTCGCCGGTGCGCTCGCGATCAGCTTCATCGGCGCCGCGCAGGGCGATCCGGAGCTGATCTTCAGCCTCATCATCGGGGCCGTCTTCTGGAACTACCTCTCGACCGTCTTCAGCTTCATCGCGGAGACGATCGCGTGGGAGCGCTGGGAGGGGACCCTCGAGTACACGATGATGGCGCCGGTCCGGCGCTCCTCGCAGCTGCTGGGCTCGACGCTCTACGCCGTCATGTACGGCCTCATCCACACGGCGATCATCCTCGCCGTGCTCGTCGCGTTCTTCGGGCTGGACCTGGGATCCGCGAACGTCGGCACTGCCGTGGTCGTCATGCTCGTCGGCAGCTTCTCGGTCATCGGGATCGGGACGATGGCGGCGATCCTCCCGCTGCTCTACGTGGAGCGCGGGGCGCAGATGACGTTCGTGCTGCAGTCGGTGATCCTCGTCGTGAGCGGCGTCTACTACCCCGTTGATGTCCTGCCGCCCTGGATGCAGGTGCTCTCGCGCCTGTCGCCGGCGACATACATCCTCGACGGCGTGCGCGCGGGGCTCCTCGGCGGCGCCCCCGTGAGCTCGGTCCTGGGGGACATCTTGCCGCTCGCGATCATGGGAGTCGTCCTCATCCCGACGGGCCTCTGGGCCTTCGGGCGGGCCGAGCGGTACGCGAAGCACACCGGCAAGCTCAAGCGGGTCGGGTGATCGACATGCCGACGACCGACCGATCCACCCGACCGACCACCGGAGCAGCCCCCGGCATCGCCGCCACGCCGGGGCCACTCCCCCACCCTGCCGTCCTCTCGGCCGAGGTCGTCCTTCGCCCGTACGCCGGGCCGGACGACCTCCCCGGGATGGTCGAGGCCGGCAATGCCTGGCGGATCGCCATGGGGTTCCTCGAGCTCGTGACGCTCGACTCCATGCGCGTCCAGTACACGAGCATGACCAACTGCGACCCGGCGACCGACTGCGTCATCGCCGAGCGCGACGGAACCGCGGCCGGGTATGCGCGCGTCGAGTGGGCGGACACTCGCGACCTCGAGCGCGTCTACGCGATCATCCTCGTCGTCGCGCCTGGTCCGGGCCGGCCCGCGGTGATCGACCGGCTTTTCGACTGGGGTGAGAGCCGCTCCGTCGCGATCGCGGCGGGCCACGACACGGATCGGCCGCGGGTCCTCGACGCGTTCGCGACGGGCGCCGACGTCGACCTCGTCGCGGCATGCGAGCGGCGGGGGTACGAAGTGGTCCGCCGAGGCTGCGAGATGGTCCGGCCGGACCTCGACGCGATACCCGACGTGCCGATGCCGACCGGCCTCGAGGTCCGACCGGTCCGCCCGGAGCACCTTCGGGCGATCTGGGAGGCCGACGTCGAGGCCTTCCGCGACCACTGGGGCTGGGTGGACGACTCCGAGGACGGCTGGCAGCACTTCCTCGCGGAGCCGCTCAACGATCCGTCGCTCTGGCGAGTGGCGTGGGACGGCGAACAGGTCGCCGGTCAGGTCAGGTCTTTCATCGACGCCGAGACGAACGAGCGCCGCGGTCGCCTCACGGGCTGGACCGAGTACATCTCCGTCCGCCGTCCATGGCGGCGGCGAGGGCTCGCCCGGGCGCTGCTCACGGACAGTCTCCGCGCGATCCGCGACCAGGGCATGACGGAGGCGGCGCTGAGCGTGGACGCCGGGAACGAGACAGGTGCGCTCGTCCTGTACGAGGATCTGGGTTTCGTAATCCGGCGAACGGAGCTGTACTTCCGCCGGCCGCTGCCCGGACACGGGGCCGGCGCACCGCGGGAGGCCCGGCGATGAGCCGGACCGACCTCGACGCGTGGGGCTGGAGCGGGCGGGTCGCGGCCTGCTGGGAGACCTTCGCGGACGGGAACGCGGAACACGTACGCCCAGGCCGCGTCGTGGCCGAGCACCGGGGAGCGTGGGACGTGGTGACGCCGGCCGGCACTCTCCGGGCGGGGATCTCCGGCGCACTGCGCCGGGAGGCGGTGACCGGGGGCGACTCCCCCGCCGTCGGCGACTGGGTGGCGGTGCGCGACGGGGCCGGCGGACCCGTGGCGGTGCCGTCGACGATCGTCGAGATCCTCCCTCGTCGGAGCGTCTTCGTCCGGCGGGAGCCGGGCCGCGCCGCAGCCGGGCAGGTGGTCGCCGCGAACGTCGACACGGTGCTCCTCGTCACGGCGGTCGGGCGGGACGTGAACCCCCGGCGGCTCGAGCGCTACCTCGCCGTCGCCTGGGCGAGCGACGCCGCCCCGGTCGTCGTCGTGAACAAGGCGGACCTCCGCGACGGCCTCGCCGACGCACTGCGGGTCGCCGGGCGCGTCGCCGGTGGGGCACCGCTCGTCGCGGTCAGCGCCCGGAGCGGCGAGGGGCTCGAGTCGCTCGCCGCGCACCTCGGGCCGGGCGTGACGGTCGCACTCCTCGGGTCGTCGGGCGTGGGCAAGTCCTCGATCGTCAACGCGCTGCTCGGCGAGGAGCGCCTGGACACCGGCGGCGTGCGTGCCGACGACGACCGTGGCCGTCACACGACGACGACCCGGATGCTCCTGCGCCTCCCGGGCGGCGCCTGCCTCCTGGACACGCCGGGCATGCGGGAGCTCGGGATGGCGGGCGGCGAGACGGACGGCGCGCTCGACGTGGCCTTCGCCGACGTCGTCTCGATCGCCGAGAGCTGCAGGTTCGCCGACTGCGCCCACGAGTCGGAGCCCGGCTGCGCCGTTCGCCGCGCCGTCGACGACGGTACGCTCGCTGCGGCACGCCTGGAGAGCCACCGGAAGCTCGTGCGCGAGGCTCGGGCGACCGCCGCGAGACTCGAGGCCCGCGGGCGTGCCGACGAGCGTCGCGAGACGAAGCGCCGGGGGATCGCCTACAAAGAGATCCACCGGGCGAAGTACGGGGGCGACCGGGAACGATGACGGATCGAACGGACCGCGCCGGACCCGCGTTCGGCGGCCCGGCAGACGGTCCGCCGTACGGCGGCCCGGCACTCGACCGGCCGCGAGACGGCGGCGCGCCCGTCACCGTCGCCGGTGCGCCGGCGATCCCCGGGCTCCGGTTCCGTACGTACCGCGGGCCCATCGACGCGGCGGCCCTCGTCGCCGTCGAGAACGCCGAGCTCGCGGCCGACGGCATCGATGAGCTCTACACCGCGGAGGGACTCGCGGTCGAGCTCGAGTGCGCCGGCAACGAGACCCCGGAGCGTGAACTCGTCATCGCCGAGGTGGACGACGTCCCGGTCGCGTACGCACGCCGGTCGTGGAGGCCTCGCGGCGACGTTCGCGTCTACGAGCACGCCGGCCGCGTCCACCCCGCGTGGCGTCGCCGCGGCCTGGGCCGGGCGCTGCTGCGCCACCAGGCGTCCGCGCTGCGCGACCTGGCCTCCGCCCAGGCGCATGTCGGCGAGGTCGCGCTCGGGTCGTGGACGGACGAGCGGAACACCGGCGCGACCGCCCTCCTCCTCGCGGAGGGCTACCGTCCCATCCGCTGGTACGTGGACATGGTCCGCCCGTCCATCGACCCGGTCGCGGAGGTGCCGGTCCCGGACGGGATCCGGATCGTCGCGCCGGACCCCGCCGACCGAGGGTCCCTGCTCACGCTCCTCGCGCTCGAGACCGAGGCGTTCCGTGACCACTGGGGGGCCCATCCCACGACCGACGCCGAGAAGGCGGGGATACTCGCCGATCCCGCGGTGGACCCCGCCCTCTGGCGGGTCGCGTGGGACGGCGACGACATCGCGGGCCTCGTGCGCCCGATCGTGTTCACCGAGGAGAACGAGGCCTTCGGACGGCACCGCATCTGGATCGACACGCTGTCGGTGCGCCGGCCGTGGCGACGCCGCGGCCTCGCCCGCGCACTCCTGACCGCGGCGCTCGTCGCCGGGCGCGAACGGGAGCTGACGTCGGCCGGGCTCAGCGTGGACACGGACAACACCACGGGTGCGCTCGCGCTGTACGAGCGGCTGGGCTTCGTGCGCCAAGCCGCCGCGGTCGCGTACCGGAAGCCACTCGAGGACCTGTCGACATGACCATCTCGCCCCTGCACGGCGCGACCCCGGCGCGAGAACATCGGCGCGCCAGACGCGCGATCGGACGATGACGATCTCCACCGGCTTGGCGAGCGGACCCCGGACGACGCCGGCGGTCGCGGCGTCCGTGCATGGAGCGGGCCTCGTCAGGGAAGGAGTCGCCGCTCGTGCGCGACCCGGTCGAGCCACGGCCGCTCCGCTCCGATCGTCGTCCGCCCGCCATGGCCCGGGAGCACCCTGAGCGGATCCCCGAGCCGCCGGAGGCGGATGAGCGACTCGACCATCGCGTCCGGATCTCCGCCGGGCAGGTCGATCCTCCCCCACCCGCCGCGGAACAGCGTGTCTCCGCTGAAGAGCTCGCCTGCGTCGGGAGCCAGGAGGCAGACCGAGCCTGGCGTGTGGCCGGGGGTGTGGAGGACCTCGAGGACGATCGAACCGAACCTGATGCGGCCACCCTCGGCGAGCTCGACCGCGGGCACCGAGGGCGGGATCTCGAAGGGCGCGAAGAAGGGGTCCGGATGCTCGAGGCCCGCGCGGTCGGCCGCGTGGACGGCGATGTCGGCACCGGTCTCCTCGCTCACCGCGGCGTTGTCGCCAATGTGATCCCAGTGGCAGTGCGTGGAGACGATGAGCCTGAGCGACCACCCGCGCTCCAGGAGCTCCCCGGAGATCCAGGCAAGCGACGGGATCGCCGTGTCGATCGCGATCGCCTCGCGGGTCCGGGGATCGGCGAGGACGTACACGTTGGTCGCGACCGGGCCCACGACCCGGTGGATGAGGTTCATTGCCGCAATGGTACGGCTGCCGTCCGGGTCAGGCCCTCGGCGCCCAGGCGACGATGCCGAGCGTGATGGGCACCTGGTGGTCGAGCACGACCCCGTGTCCTCCGTCGACGAGCCACGCGTCGAGGCAGGCCTCCGCGCGACGATCGCGCTCGCTGCCCGCGTGGAGGAAGAGCTGGTTGCGGATCCATCGCAGGAGGTCGTCGCGCGACCGGTATGTCCGGGGCACCTGCGGGACGAGCGTCACCGAGGGCTCACGCCCGCGCTCCCGGAGCACCTCGACGAACTCGGGGAGTGCCGGGAGCTCGATCCGCTCTTCTCCGTGGACGGGCGGCCAGAACCGGCCGGCGGGTCGCGACGGGACGTGCTCGCCGAGGACCGCGACGCACAGCCTGCCGCTCGAGGCCTCCATCGCATCGAGGAACGCACCGATCGCCTCGATGTCGTAGCCGACATGCGCGATGAGCGCGACCTCGCACCGGAGCTCCGCCGCGAGCGTCGGGTCGCCCAGCGGCCAGCGGCCCTCCACGGTGCGGACGTTGAGGATCCCGTGCTCTGCCATGCCGTCGCGGAGCCCGCGGAGCATCGCCGGGGATGGATCCACCGCGACGACCTCGCGGACGTTGAGGGCGAGCGGGAGCGCGAAGCGGCCGGCACCCGCCCCGATGTCGAGCCAGCGGTCTCCCGGGCGCGCTAGGGCGCGGAGCCCGTCGAGGACGGCATCGCCGACGCGGCGGGGGTCGGCCACGAAGATCCCCGCGGTCGCGCCGTAGAAGTCGCCCTCGTCGGGAGTCTCGCGGACGCGGGCGGACTGCTCGGCGTTCGCTCTCACGCGGGCGCCCCACGCGGCCTCCGCGCCGCCCGCAGGGCGGGTGTCCGGCGCCGATCGCGTGCCGAGCACAAGAGGGCCGGCGGCGAGCCGGGCGAGGTCGGCCGGCGTGTCGACGTCCGGGTTGTCCCCATCGACCACGACGCGGGCGGCGAGGTCCGGGGAGGCGAGGATGAGCGGCCCGAGGCCGCGGTCCCCCGTGAGCCCGTCGACGAGCGGCCACCCGCCCCGGCGCACCAGGACGGGGTTCGGGCCCGCGTCCCCCGCGTACACGGGGGCGACGATCGGCCGCGCCGGGTCGTCGGGTGCGGCGAGCAGCGCGCGGATGGCCTCCGGCCGGACCCGGGGCTGGTCGCCGAGCAGGAGGAGCACGGCCTCGGCGTCGGGGAGGGCGGCGGCCGCGGCGTGGATGCCGACGCGCACCGACGAGGCGAGGCCCGTTCCCCACGCCGGGTTGCGGACGACAGTCACTCGGACCTTTC
>JBAWVU010000102.1:0-7977 GCA_037147135.1 Chloroflexota bacterium | reverse complement strand
CGGGCCGTGGACAGCTCCGGGCCGTGGACAGCTCCGGGCCGTGGACAGCTCCGGGCCGTGGACAGCTCCGGGACGCGCCTTCCGTCCGCGGCGTCCCGACGGCGTCGGCCCAGGCTCCCCTAGCCCCCGTCCTTCACCTCGTAGGAGCCAAGCCTCCGGATCGTGATGGCGACCGCGATGATCGTGACGGCGACGGCGAGGCCCGCCGCCAACCCGACCGCGATCGGCTCCGTGTCGGCGATGCTCTGTCCCGCGATCCACCCGCCGATCGACACGGCGTACTCGCGCACGGACAGGTTGCGCGTGCCGGCGAACAGGCTCGCGAGGAACCCTTCCCAGATGAGCACGTACGCGAGGCCCAGGACGAGCGCGCGCGACGTGAGGACGCTCATCGCGACGAAGATCGCGACGTAGACGATGGCCCCCACGGCCACCCCGACGGTGGACCCGGCCACGATCTCGAGGTCGGCACCCGGTGCGCCGGCGAGGACGATGAGAGTCGTCGCGAGGGTCATCGGCACGACGAGCGCGAGCGTGACGGCCTCGGCGACGAGGAGCTTGGCGAGCACGATCTCAAGCCGCGGGACGGGCTTCGAGATCAGGTAGACGATCGTCCCGTCATCGATCTCGGCACCGATGACGGCGGTCCCGAAGAGGAGCGCGACGATCGGGAGGACGACGTGGAGGATGAGCGCGTCCCCGAGGGCGATCGCGATCTCGTTCGGGCTGACGTCGCTGGTCGCGCCGACCGCCCGGGCGAGGAGCGCGAGGAGGACCGGCGCCGCGACGAAGAGGAGGACGAGGAGCGTCCGACGACGCGACAGGACGGCGCGGGTCGTGACGCCGACGATCGCGCCGAACGGATGCGGCCCGATGACAGCCGAGCCACCCGCCGGCCCCGTGGCCACGCCGCCGCCCCCCGGCGCGGCGCTCATCGCCGCACCAGGTAGCTGAACACGCTCTCGAGCGACTCGTCGGTGGGGACCACCTCGTAGAGCGTCACGCCCACCTCGCGCGCGACGACCGCGATCGCCCGGCTGAAGCCGCTGTAGTCGGCCGTCCGGGCGGTGACGCCCCGCTCGCCGAGCTCGACCCCGAAGATGCTCTCCCGGCCAAGGAGCGCGGCGGCAAGCCGGCGGCCGTCGGAAGAGCGGACCGTGAACGTGTGGGGCCGGTCGGTCATGAGGCGCCGGATCTCGCGGAAGTCGCCGGACGCCGCGAGCCTGCCGGCGACGACGACGAGGATCCGCTCGGCGAGGCGCTCCACCTCCTCGAGGATGTGGCTGCTGAAGAGGATGATCCGGCCCGAGGCCGCCATCGACCGGAACAGCTCCATCATCTGGAGCCGCTGGCGGGGATCCATCCCGTTGAAGGGCTCGTCGAGGACGAGGATCCGTGGGTCGTGGACGAGCGCGGACGCGACCTTGATGCGCTGCCGCATCCCCTTCGAGTAGCCGCCGATCGAGCGGTCCGCCGCCGGCATGAGGTCCACTGCCTCGATCGCGCCGACCGCGGCACCGCGCGGGTCGGGCACGCGCTGGAGACGCGCGTTGAACTCGACGAACTGCCGGCCAGTGAGGTACGCAGGGAGGCTCTCGCGCTCAGGCACGAGTCCTACCAGGCGGTAGATCGACGGGTCGCGCCACGTGGGGCGCCCCTCGATCGCCACCGTCCCGGTCGACGGCTGGAGCAGGCCGGAGATCATCGAGAGGAGGGTGCTCTTGCCGGCGCCGTTGGGTCCGAGCAGGCCGGTGATCCCAGGCCCGAGCTCGAACGAGACCTCGTTCACGGCGACGACGTTGCCGTACCACCGCGAGACACGGATGAGCTCCACCGGCGCGCCGGTGGGCGCAGGGGCAGCCGATCGATCGCGCCAGCCCGGGCCGGCCTTCTCACCGGGCCACGCGGCATCGCCCTTGCCGCCCGACGCGGCGGGCGCGGGACCCTGGCCGGGCGCGGGGCCCTGGCCGGGCCACGCGGGGCCGGTCACGTCTCCACCACGTGGTAGCGTCGGAACAGGAGCGCGATGCACACGCCGGCGATGATCGCGACGGCGACGAGGTAGGACCACCCGGGGAGGTCGGCGCGGCGGACGATCATGTTCTCCGACTTCTCGTCGAAGAAGAACGCAGCGACCCCGGCGAGGATCGTCTCGACGCTGAAGAAGGCGAGGATGCGCCGCGCGTCGCCCCTGAGGAGCTGCCAGAGGATGCCGACGCCCGCGTTCGAGGCGATGAACAGGCCGATGATCGCGGCCGTCGCGTACGCGCGCCGTGGCGTGAACGCGCTGATCGCGAGCCCGATCGCCGCGTAGAAGAGCGAGAGCGCGCACGCGGTCGCGAGGATGGGAAGGAGGCTCCCGAGGTTCTTCGAGATGCCGTCTCCGACGTCCGGCGCCTGGAGGATCCGGCCGAAGAAGAGGAGCGCCTGCGGCGCGAGCGAGAAGAGCATGAGGGCCGCGACGAGCGCCGCGAGCTTGGCGAACGCGTAGTCCGACCGGAGGATCGGGCGGCTGAAGTAGAGCGGGAGGACCTTGTTGCGCTGGTCCGGGCCCACGAGCTCGGGAGCCTGGGCAGCGATGAAGAGGAAGAGGATCGCCTGGGTGATCGAGTAGTAGCCCTGGTACGTGATCGGATCGAACGCCTCGGCAGCCCCGCCGGCGAGCGCTCCCACCCCGAGGCTCACGAGCGCCGGGATCATGAGGATGACGAGGAGGCCGAACGGGACGACCTTGGCGCGACCCCCCCGGCCGATCCCGAACGCGCCGCGGACGGTGTGGGCGAAGAGGCTCCGGACCGCGAAGCGGCGCCCGAGGCGCGGGCCGACGTACCGGCGATACCCGATGTCGTAGATCGCGCCGCCGGGCCCGGACGCGCTCGTCACCTGCTGGGGGTTCTCGGTCATGACGGCGCCCCGGCTGCCACGGTTTCGTCGTTCTCCTCGGCACGGAAGAGGTCCTCGAGGGAGTGCCTCCCCTGCTCCATCCGGATGAGCGGGAGGTCGAGGTCCACGACGGTGTCACGGACGATGTCGTACGGGCCGTCCCCCATCCCGGCCGTCATCCGGACGAGGACGAGCGACCCGTCCACTCGCGCCGAGAGCCCGCGCGACCCGAGCATCGCCGCGAGCTCGTCGTGGCGGTCCTCCACCTCGATGGCGAGCAGGTCCGTGAGCTGCGTGAACGACGCGAGGGGCGCCGCGCGGAGCAGGCGGCCCGCGTCGATGGCGACGAGGAAGTCGCAGACGCGCTCGATCTCGCCGAGGAGATGGCTGCTCACGACGACCGTGATCCCGAACTCGGTCCCGGTGCGCCGGATGAGGTCGAGCATCTCCTCGCGGCCGGCCGGATCGAGGCCGTTCGTGGGCTCGTCGAGGAAGAGGATCCGCGGGTCGTGGACGAGCGCCTGCGCGAGCTTCACGCGCTGCTTCATCCCGGTCGAGTACGTCCCGATCTGCCGATAGCGCTCCTCGTAGAGCCCGCAATGGCGGAGCACGTCGGCGGTCCGCTCGCGGGCTCCGTCGGAGGGGATCCCGCTCATCCGGCCCATGTGCGTGACGAAATCGGTGGCGGTGAGATCGGGCGGGAGGCAGTCGTGCTCGGGCATGTAGCCCACGACCGCGCGGATCCGGATCCCGTCGCGCCGCGAGTCCATCCCCAGGACCTCCGCCTCGCCCGATGTCGGCGCGAGGAGGCCGAGGAGGATCTTGATGAGCGTGCTCTTGCCGGCGCCGTTCGCGCCGACCAGCCCGACGATGCCGGGCTCGATCTCCACGCTGAGCGAGTCGAGCGCGGTCACGCCCGGGAAGCGCTTCGTCAGGTCGGAGATCGCGATGAGCGGCATGCGTCAGTCAGGGTACCAAACGCGTGAACTGCCGCCCGGCTATGCAGACCCCCCGGAATGGCGGATCGCCCGAGGTGGAGCGCGCCGAACATGTGCGGTATGGGGCTACCAGCACGCCCTCGGAGCGGCGACACTAGGCGCGACACGAGCAGGTCGGCCGCCAGGCCGCCTGCATCGGACGGAGGGAGGTAGAGATGCAGCGATTCATCGGGGTGGTGCTCGGGGGCGCGGTGACGTTCGTGCTCCTCGTGCTGTTCGCCGGCACGACCGTCAACATCGTCTCCGACCGCAACACCGGGTTCCTCATCGCCGTCGTCCTGGGCGCGATCGTGAGCTGGCTGTGGCCGTGGGTGATCGGGATGATCTTCGTCCGGCGCGCGCGGGGACGGCAGCAGGACAGGATGCACGACGAGGTGGAGCGCCAGGTCGCCGCGGAGCGGGCGAAGGACGCTGAGCACCGCGCCGGGTAGCACTGCGCCGGAAGGCGAGCGGCGTCCCGGTCCTACGGGCGGCGGCCGCGGACGAGGTAGATCGCGACGCCCCCGATCACCGCCAGCACGGCGACGATGGCGACGAGGGCGGTCGCGCCCGGACCGCCCGATGTCCCGGTGCCACCGCCGCTGCCGGACGGCGATGGCGCAGCGGTCGCGGGCCGTGCGGTGGGCGCGGCCGACGCCTCCGTGGAGGGTGCCGCGGTCGCGGCCGAAGGCGCGGGGGACGACGGCTCCGTCGGACCGGCGGTCGGAATCGGGGTCGGGGTCGGGGTCGGCGAGGCGATGACGGCCGCGACCGTGAACGTGTAGGTCCCGCGGAGGATCCCGTCGTCATCGGGGGTCACCGTCGTCCAGCGGACCTCGTACGTGCCGGGCCCCAGGGGCGGCGGCACGATCGTCATCTGGACGCGCTCCGGATCGTCCGGCGCGACGCCGCCGGTGGCCACGACCGCGCCGTCGGGGCCGAGCAGCTCCATCGTGCTCCGTGCCGGGTCGATCGCCTCGGTGAAGTCCGCGACGATGAGCGTGGGGGCCTCAGGGAGCGTGGCGCCCGGCGCCGGGTCCGCCTGCTCGAGCTCCGAATGGCCGAGCGCCGCCGCGGGGATGAGCGCGACGAGCGCGAGTGCTGCAGCGACGGCGGCGAATCGGCGGACGAGGGGCATGGACCTGGTGGCCTCCGGTGCGGTGGCGTGAGTCTACCGGACGATCGCGTCGGGACCGGCCAGGCAGACTCGATCCCGACCGGCGGCCTTCGCGCGGTACAGGGCGGTGTCGGCGGCCGCGAGCAGCTCGTCCTCGGTGTCGCCCTCTCGCCAGGTGCTCACCCCGAAGCTGATCGTCACGGACACGTCTCCCACCCTGGTGGCGATCGGGTTGTCGGCGACCTCGGCCCGCACGCGCTCGAATGCGGCGACTGCGGCCTCCCCCCCGGCATGCCCGGTGAGCACCACGAACTCGTCCCCGCCGAAACGGCCCAGGACGTCGTGCCCGCGCAGGCTGCGTTCCATGAGGCCGACGAGCCCGCACAGCACCTCGTCTCCCACCTGGTGGCCGTGGGTGTCGTTGATGCTCTTGAACCTGTCGACGTCGCAGATGCCCAGGGCCAGGCCGTGGCGGTGGCGCCGCTCCCCGGAGAGCTCGCGGGACAGAGCTTCGGCGAACGCCCGGCGGTTGAGTGCGCCTGTCAGGGGGTCGTGCATGGCCTCGTAGGCGAGCGCGTCGCGCGCCTCGCGCAGCTTCTCTTGTAGCTCGATCATGCGCCGGCCCACGTCGACCCTGGCGCGGAGCTCGCCGGGGTCGAAGGGCTTGGCCAGGTAGTCGTCCGCCCCGGCCTCCAGTCCGGCGACGATGTCGGCCTTCTCGCCCTTGGACGTCAGGACGATGAGATAGGGCGGCTGGTCGGACTCCAGGGCCCGGACGCGGCGGCACACGTCCACGCCGGCGAGCCCGGGCATCATCCAGTCGAGGATGGCCAGCCTGGGCGCGTCTGGCTGTCGCATGGCCTCCCAGGCCTCAGTGCCGTCCACCGTCACGACCACCTCGTGGCCGCACTTCCTCAACACGCCCGCCAGGACGAGGCGCGAGGTGACGTCGTCGTCGGCGATGAGGATCTTCACGCCTGGTCTCCCGGTTCGGGTCGCCTCTCGCCGATGAAGTCGAGCATCGCCTCCTCCAGTCGGCCGAACTGGGACTCGAGGTCGGGCAGACGGGCCGCGACGCCTTCGAGGTCGCCGGCCCCAGCAGCCTTCTCCATCTCGATGGCCACCGCCCGCAGCGCCTCGCCACCGACATTGGCCGACGCACCCTTGATCGAGTGGGCGTGGCGGAGCGCGCCCGGGGCGTCGCCCGTGCCGAGACAGGTCCCGAGCGCCCCGATCTGCCTCGGGATGTCGTCGAGGAAGCCGGCCGCCACGGCCCGCGCGAGGTCCTCGTCATCCATGAGCCGGGCCAGCATGCCCGCCCGGTCGAAGACCGGGGCCTCCGCCTCCTCCGGGGCCGCGGAGGCAGCCGCCACCGGGCCGATCGGCGATCGCACCGCCGCGCCGGCCTCGTCCCGCGGTAGCCATCTCTCGAGCGCTTCGGCCAGGGTACGGGCAGAGACCGGCTTGGTGAGGTAGTCGTTCATGCCCGCTTCCAGGCACCGCTCCCGGTCGCCCTGCATGGCGTGGGCGGTCATGGCGATGATGGGGACGCCGTGATGGAGGACCGCGGAGTCCGGGTCGCGGATGCGGCGCGTGGCCTCGAGGCCGTCCATCTCCGGCATCTGCACGTCCATGAGCACGAGGTCGTATGGGATGGTCTCGAGCGACCTGACGGCTCCGGCGCCGTCCGCCACCGCGTCCGCTCGCAGTCCGAGCTTGTGCAGGATGCCGAGGGCGACCTCCTGGTTGGTGACGTTGTCCTCGGCGAGCAGGATGCGCACCGCGCCCCGGCGCATCTCGCGCACCGCGTGACGCGTGACGATCTGCCGCGACGGGCGGGCCACCGGCGCGCCGGCCAGCACGGCGGCCAGGCTGTCGAACAGGTCCGACTGCCGCGCGGGCTTGACCAGGTACGCGGCGAAGCCGATCTGCTCCATCAACCGCGCGTCGCCCCGCTCGCCGACCGAGGTCATGAGCACCAGGCGGGTGGGCGCCAGTGCCGCGTCGGCCTTGATGGCACGCGCGAGGTCCGCACCGTTCATGCCGGGCATCTGCATGTCGAGGATCGCCGCCGCGAAGGGGTCGCCCGCGTCGATCGCACGTGCCAGCGCCAGCAGCGCCGTGGGGCCGCTCGGGGCCGCATCAGGTCGCACGCCCCACGCCCCGAGCTGGGCCACCAGGACCTCGCGGTTCGTGGCGTTGTCGTCCACCACGAGGATGTGGACCCCGCGGATCTCGGCGGTCGGGGCCACGGCGCGTTCCCGCTCGGCCTGCTTGGCGAATCGCGCGGAGAACCAGAACTCGGAGCCGAGTCCCTCTGCGCTCGCGAGGCCGATCTCACCGCCCATCAGCTCGGCCAGCTGCCTGGAGATCGCCAGCCCCAGGCCGGTGCCGCCGTATTGTCGGGTGGTCGAGGAGTCCGCCTGGGTGAACTTCTCGAACAGGAGCCCTTGCTTGTCCGCGGGGATGCCGATGCCGGTGTCCTTCACGGAGAAGCGCAGCATGACCTCGGCCTCGGTCTCCCGGACCAGGCTCGCCCGTACGGCGACCTCTCCCCGGTGGGTGAACTTCAGCGCGTTGCCGGCCAGGTTGAGCAGCACCTGGCGCAGGCGCCCCGGGTCGCCGGAGAGAAGGGCCGGAACGTCGGGAGCGGCGGCGCAGATGAACTCCAGTCCCTTGACGTGTGCGCGCAGGGCCAGCATCGCCGCGAGGTCGTCGAGCAGGGCGCGCAGGTCGAAGTCCAGGGTCTCCAGCTCCAGCTTGCCGGCCTCGATCTTCGAGAAGTCGAGGATGTCGTTGAGGAGTGCGAGCAGCGATTCGCCGCTTGCCCGAGCGGCCTCCGCGAAGCGCTGCTGGTCTTCATCGAGCGGGGTGTCGAGCAGCAGGCCGGTCATGCCGATGACGCCGTTCAGGGGAGTGCGGATCTCGTGGCTCATGTTGGCGAGGAACTCGCTCTTGGCCCGGCTCGCCAGCTCGGCCCGCAGCGTCATCTCGGTGGAT
>JBAWVU010000101.1:0-8007 GCA_037147135.1 Chloroflexota bacterium | reverse complement strand
GCCATCGACCGATCTCGTCACGGCGTGGCGGTCGGCGGCGACGCGCCCGTGGGAGGGGATACCGGTCGGTGGCCCGCCGCGGCCGTCGAGGCAGTCCGCCGCCCGCCCATCCCGGCCGGCCCCAGCCGTCGGCGATCGGCGGACGCCCGACGCCGATCGAAGAGCGGATGCCGATCGGGCGTCGGTGCGGCGTCTCGAGTCGCGTGTCGCCGATGCGTTCGGGCTCAGCCACACGATCGCCGTGCCGCTCGCGGTCGATGCCGGGCTCGTCGGCGCGATCGTGCTCTCGAGGCGGACCGCCGTGCCGTGGAGCGATGCCGCGCGGCGTCGGCTCGCGCTGTCGGCGGCGGAGGCGTCCGCTGCGCTCGAGCGCGTCTACTCGCTC
The DNA here is from genome assembly GCA_037147135.1 of Chloroflexota bacterium. Lineage (GTDB taxonomy): Bacteria > Chloroflexota > Limnocylindria > Limnocylindrales > CSP1-4 > CAIYQJ01. The sequence continues at coordinate 7,622 of JBAWVU010000101.1, read as the reverse complement.
AGCGACGCGGAGGCACGCGCCGCGACGGACGCGCTCACCGGCCTCCCGAACAGGCGGCGCTTCGACGAGCATGTCGCGAGCAGCGGGCGCAGGCGGCGGGCCGGCGACCGGACGGGCGTCCTCATGATCGACCTCGACTTCTTCAAGCGGCTCAACGACACGTGCGGGCACCTCGCGGGCGACCGCGTGCTCGTCGCGGTGGGCCGGGCGATCGCGGCGTCCGTCCGCGACGTCGACCTGCCGGCGCGCGTCGGCGGCGAGGAGTTCGCCGTCATCCTCCGAGACCCCCTGCCCGAGCGCGCGGTCGAGGTAGCCGAGCGCGTCCGGGCGGCCATCGCGGCCATCGACCTCAGCGCGGAGGGGATCCCCGCGATCACCGCGTCCGTCGGAGTCGCGGTGTCGGACGACCCCGACGTGTCGATCCATGCTGTCGTCGAGCAGGCCGACGCCGCCCTTCTGCGGGCCAAGCGCGACGGTCGCGACCGCGTCGAGGTCGCCTGACCTCGACGTCCGTCCGCGCCCCGGGTGGCCCCCGCGGGCCGGGTGACTCGACCTCGGCGTCCGTCCGCGCCCCGGGTGGCACCCCGCGGGCCGGGTGACCCGACCTCGCCTCGCGTAGGATTCGGCGCGATGGACCCCCGCCGCTCGACCCGCCGGGAGCTCGCCCTCCTCGCGACCACGCTGGTCGTCGTCACGCGGCCGCTCGAGGGCGGCCTCGCGTGGCTCACCGCCGCCTTCGTCCTCGCGACGGTCGTGCTCGGCGCCCTCCAGGTCCTGGGGCAGGGCGAGACCCGCCGGGTCCCGGCGGAATGCGTCATCGTCCCCGGGGTCGCGGCGCTCGCCTCGGTCTTCGCGATCCGACTCGTCCCCATCGGGCTCGGCCTCGTGCCGGCCGTCCTCCTCGTGTGGCTCCTCGTGGACCGCGCGCTCGCGGTGGAGGCGCGGCTCCTCTCCCGCCCGACGACCCCCGCCCCGGAGGACCGGAACGCGCTCCTGGCGGTGGTCCTGCTCGTCGCCTTCCTCGGCTTCGCTGGGGCTGCCGGTGCCGTCCCGGGGGCGCTCGTCGAGCCGTCGGACGCGTCGACCTCGTTCAGCGAGATCGGGCTCCTCACGCTCGTCCTCGCCGACGGGGTCGTCGCAGGGCTCCTGGGCTACCGGCTCGCCATGCTCGAGTCGGCGAACGTCCGCGATGCGCTGTGGGCGGCGCTCACGTTCGGCGCGGTCGCGGCGATCGGCGCGGCGGCGTTCCGGGCGATCGCGCTCCCCCGACTCATCGGTCCCGCGCTCCTCACGCTGCTCGTCTACCTGTGGAGCGCGTACACGCGGGCACCCCGGCGCCGCCTGGACCGGCGCACCCGGCTCGTCGAGGCGGCCCTTCTCGTCGTGGCCGGGTTCCTCGCGGTCGGCTGGAACCTCCTGCTCCGGCGGTAGGGCCGCGCTCCGGCGGCCGGACGAGGGCGACACGACACCCGGTCGCCGTTGACAGGCCCCGCCACCCGGTGATACAAGGGGATGCTCGCTCACTGCGCCCGATGTGCGCCGGCCGGACCGCCCGCGCCCATGATCCCCGGAAAGGACCGCCCGTCCGTGACGTTCCCCGATCTCGAGGCCCCCAACGCCGCCCCTTCCTCCTCGCGCGTCAAGCGCCAGCTCACCGACCAGGCGATCGCCCAGGCCACCCAGGCCCACTGGACCGAGGCGGCCGAGACGAACCGCCGGATCCTCGAGCTCGCGCCGGCCACGGAGGCCTACAACCGTCTCGCGAAGGCGCTCTGGGAGCTCGGCGAGCTGGGGGCGGCGCGCGAGCAGTACCAGGCCGCGCTCGCGCTCGACCCCACGAACCGGATCGCCGAGCGCAACATCGACCGGCTGCGCGTCCTCCTCGTGGAGGCGGGCGAGAAGACGGTCCCCGCGATGGAGGGGAGCAAGGCACCCGTCGGGATCTTCGTCGAGGAGACCGGCAAGACCGGGTTCGCATACCTCACCGACCTCGCCGACCCGAAGAAGCTCGCGCAGGTGAACCCCGGCGACCTGGTCGAGCTGACCCCGGAGAGCAACCGCCTCATCGCGTGGAGCAACGGCGTCCGGATCGGGGTCGTGGAGCCCCGTGTCGCCGCGCGCCTCCTCAAGCTCGTCGCGAACGGCAACAAGTACGCGGCGGGCGTGACGTCGCTCGGCGCGCAGGACGTCCGGATCATCATCCGCGAGGTCTTCCAGGACCCGCAGAACTACGGCAAGGTCTCGTTTCCCACCGCCGCCAAGTCCCTCGACCTCCGGCCCTACACGAAGGGGACCCTCCTCCGCGAGGACGAGGAGCTCGAGGAGGATCTCGAGGACGACGAGGATGACGAGGACATCGAAACGCTCGCGCGCACGTTGCCGGCCGAGGTGACCGGCGACGAGGCGTTCGAGGAAGAGCCCGACGAGCTCGTCGAGGAGCCGTAGGCGCCCGTGGGCCGCTGCGCAGCGGGGCGCCCTGGGCGTGCGACGCGGCATGCACGCGCGACGCGATGCCCAGGGCGCGTGGTCGCCGTGATGCTCGCGCGCGTGCGTGAGCGCGGATGAGCCCGCGCGACCTGCCGCTCCGCGGCGACGCGGATGCGACGCTGCCCGTCTTCGAGCGGCTGGCGCCCCGCCCAGACCCGCGCGAGGTGACGGCGCGCATCGATGCCGCCTCGGGGACCGGCGACGTCATCCTCGACCTCCACGGCCGGGGAGGCTGGATCGCGCGCGTCGCGGTCGGCCACCAGCGTCGGGCCGTCTCGGTCGAGTCGATGCCTCTCACGCGGTTGCTCGCGGACGTCGTCCTGCGCCCGCCGGACATCCGCCACCTCGATGCCGCCTTCCAGGCGATCGCGGCCGCGCCGCGGGGCCAGTCGAGCCTCCGCGTCTCGCTCTCGACGCTGTTCACCACCCGGTGCGCCACGTGCGGCCGCTCCGTCGTCGCCGAGGAGTTCACGTGGGCGTCCGGCTCGGACGGGACATCCCGGCTCGTCCGGAAGGCGTACCGATGCACGACCTGCCGCGCGCAGCAGGGCGGGCCGGAGCTCCGCCAGGCACCCACCGACGACGCCGACGTCACCCGGGCCGCCACGGGGCTCGACGCGGAGATCGTGCGTGCCGCCTCGGCGCCCGACCTCGCCGCGGTCCGGCGCGAGGTCCGCGATCGGTTCCCCGTCCTCGACGGGCGCGAGGGGCTCGCCGACGAGCTCGTCGAGCTCCAGACGCCGCGGCAGCTCGTCTACCTGCACGCCATCCTCCAGCGGATCGAGACCGACCTGCGGGCGCCGCAGGTGGAGGCGGCGCTCCGCCTCGCGCTCGTCGAGGCGGTCCTCCCAGCGAGCCGTCTCGCGGGCGCGCAGGGGCGCTTCGCCTCGCTGCGCATCACCGGGGCGCGGGTGAAGGTGCCCGTCGCGGCCGAGTGGCGCGAGCGCAACCCCTGGGCGGCCTTCGAGGACGGCTACCGGTCCGTCCGGGCCTTCGTCCAGGGGCTCGACGCGGATCCGCTCGGCACGGTCCAGGCGCGCACGTCGGAGGACCTCCTCAGCCTCGGCGAGGGGATGACGACCGCCGTCGTCCGCCTGGGGTCGCCCGCCGGGTTCCGCGGGCTCGCGGACGACGCCCCGCAGGTCCGGGCGACGGACCTGCGGCGGCGCATCAGGCTCATCCTCGGACAGCCGCCGCTGCGGTGGAGCCAGGATCGGCTCTCGCTCGCCTACTACCTCTCGGCGTGGGTGCTCGGCCGGGACGCGGCCGCGTCGCTGCCGCTCGAGCCCCTGTTCGGCCCCCCGATCCGACCCAGCTGGTCGTGGCAGTCCGCCTCGCTGCGGCGGTCGCTCTCGGCGGCGGCGCCCCTCGTCGCGCCCGACGCCCACGCGATCCTCCTCCTCGAGGACGGCGGCGCCGAGGCTCTCGTTGCGGCGGTCCTCGGGGGGGTCGCCGCAGGGTACCGCCTCGTCGGCGCGCACGTCCCCGAGCACGGCGCGACGGCATCCGGGTGGGTCGAGCTTGCTGCGCCCGGCGCGGCGGTGCTCCCGGGAGCCCGCGCGCGCGCGAACCGCGCCGTCCCGCCCCTGCCCGGCGGTGCCGGCGAACCGGTCTCGATCCGCGCCCGCCGCGCCGCGCCCGACGGCGCGGGCGACACGGGCTCCGTCCGCGCCCGCCGCGGCCTCGCGGAGTCGGAGCGCGTGGAGCGCGTGGAGCGCGTGGAGCGCGTGGAGCGCGGCCCGTTCTCGGCCTCCGAGGCTGCGCACACGGTGACCGAGACCGTCATCGAGGTCCTCCAGGCCCGCGGAGAGCCGGCCCGCGAGGACCGTCTCCTCGGCGAGATCCTCCTCGGCCTCGACCGGACCGGCCAGCTCCGGCGGTTCGTCTCCGGAGCGCCGGAGATCGGCATCGACGACGAGCCGCCGCCGTTGCCGCCGCGCGAGACAGGCACCGACGGGCCGGACGGTGGGCGCCGTCGGGTCCGCGTCGACGCCGCGCGCCCCCGCGACGACGCCGGCACGTTCTCCGCCGGAACGCCCCACGCCGACGAGGCCGCCGGAGGCGACAGCGCGGGCTCGGGCGCCGGCGCGCGCGGTGCCCGGGCCCACGACCCGCGTGCCGGCCGGCCGGCCGCGAGCCCCTCCACGAGCTCGTCCGCGAACCCCGACGACACGCGTCCCGCCGCGGCCTCCCGGTCCGACGCGGACGGCACGGACCCGGACCGCGTCGAGACGCTCCTCGGGCTCATCCGCGACGAGCTCCAGCGGCCGAGCAACCGAAGCCTCGTCGAGATCGAGCCCGGCCGCTGGTGGCTCGCGCAGCCCACCGACCAGGACGCGTGCGCGCTCCCGCTCTCGGACCGGGTCGAGTGGGCCGTCTTCAGCCTGCTGGCGACCGCGAACCGCGTCTCCGAGTCGGCGTTCCGCGACAGGATCAGCGCGCTCTTCAGCGGCCCGGACGAGCCGGACGACGCTTACGTCCGCGCCTGCCTGGAGAGCTATCGCGCACCTTCGAGCACGCCCGGGGAGGCCCGGCCGTCCGAAGACCTCGCCCAGCGTTCCGAGGAGCACGCTCGGATCATCGCCATGCTCGTGGACCTCGGGCACCGCCTCGGGATGAAGGCGTGGATCGGCAAGCGCGAGCAGAGCCGCCGCCTCGGCAGCCACCACCTCTCCGAGTGGCTCGACGAACGCGAGCTCGGGGCCTATCTCCCGCTCATCGGGCGGGGGTCGACCGACGAGCTCGAGCAGGTCGACGTCATCTGGTATGTCCGCCAGAAGGCGACGTTCCTCTTCGAGGTCGAGTGGACGGCGATGCTCGGCGAGACGCTCCTTCGGCGGCACACGCGGATCCCGACGACCGACCAGGTCGTTCGGTTCCTCGTCATCGCGCCCGAGCGGACCGAGCTGCTCCGCCAGAAGCTCGCGCGATCCCCGCTCCTCCGTCGGGCGATGGAAGAGGGAAACTGGCACGTCATCAAGTGGGACCATCTCCGTGCGCTCGTGGCCCGGGAGTCGGTGAGCCTCGCGGACCTCGAGCCGATCCTCGGGCTTGACCCCGAGGTGGAGCGCGGCGGCGAACAGATGCCGCTCTTCGGGTCGTGAGGGCCCGGGCGGCGCGACGGAGGACGATGTGACGACGGAGACGGGCGTTCTCGCGGCGGCCGAGGTCGACGGGCTCGCGGAGCGGTTCTGGGAGTCGATCCTCGAGCTGAGCCCGACGACCGCGACGGCCTACGGGGACGAGCGCTACGCCGACCGTCTCGAGGACCCCGGGCCCGACGGTCGCGCGAGGACCCGCGCCCTCATGGAGGGGACGCTCGCGGCCATCGGGGCGATCGACCCGGACCTGCTGCCGACGGAGCAGCGGATCACCCGCGACATGCTCCGGATCGTCGCCGACATCCAGCTCGAGCAGCTCGACCAGCGCTTCGACGTCCTCAAGGTCGTCGACCAGATGGACGGCCCGCAGACGCTCCTCCCGACGATCGCGGCGTTCCAGCCGGCGGATACCCCCGAGCGGCTCGAGAAGCTCCTCGCGCGCCTCCACGCCTACGGTCCGTTCATGGCGGCGAATGCCGAGCTCCTCCGGGAGGGGATGGCGCGCGGGCTCACCGCGCCCCGGATCGTCGCCGAGCGGACGGTGGCCCAGCTCGAGCGGATCCTGGCGGCGCCCGTCGAGGCGTATCCGCTCGTGGAGATGGCCCAGGTCGCGACCGAGGACGACCGCGCACGCGTCGCCGAGGCGGTCCGCGAGGTCGTCCGGCCCGCCGACGCCGCGTATCTCGCGGTCCTGCGCGACGAGTACCTCGCCACCACGCGGACCGACCCGGGCATCTGGTCCGCCCCCGGCGGCGAGGCCCTCTACCGGACGCAGGTCCGGGCGTGGACGACGCTCGACATCGAGCCCGGGGAGCTCCACCGCGTCGGGCTGGACGAGCTCGAGTCGATCGAGGCCGAACGTCGCGTCATCGCGCGGCGGGCGGGCTTCGGGGACGACACGGCCGCGTACCGCGCGGCGCTCGCGGTCGAGCCCGCGAACGTGCCGCCGACCCCGGGTGCGCTCCTCGAGCGTGCGGCGGACGACATCGCCCGCGCGCTCGAAGTCGCGCCGTCCGTCTTCGGCCGCCTCCCGCGCGCAGGCTGCGTCGTCCGTGCCGTCGAGGCGTACAAGGAGAAGGACGCGCCCTTCGCGTACTACTTCCCGCCGGCGATCGACGGGTCACGTCCCGGCATCTACTACGCGAACACGTACGACCTGCCGAGCCGCGTCTACACGAAGCTCGCGTCGACGACGTACCACGAGGCGGTCCCCGGGCATCACTTCCAGATCGCGCTCGAGATGGAGAACCCTGCCCTCGGCACGTTCCGGCGCTTCGGGTCGCGGATGGTCGGCGGGGCGTACGTCGAGGGCTGGGGCCTGTACGCGGAGCGGCTCGCCGACGAGCTGGGGCTCTACCGCGACGAAGGAGAGCGGTTCGGCATGCTCGACGGCCAGGCGTGGCGCGCCGCGCGGCTCGTCGTCGACACGGGGATCCACGCGCTCCGCTGGCCGCGCCAGCGATCGGTCGAGACGCTCCGGGCCGCCGGCCTCGGCGAGACCGACGCCGTCATCGAGACGGACCGGTACATCTGCTGGCCGGGCCAGGCCCTCTCGTACAAGGTGGGGCAGCGCGAGATCGAGCGGCTACGCCGCGAGCTCACCGCGCGCGACGGAGCCGCGTTCGACCTCCGGCGGTTCCACGACGAGCTCCTCGGGCACGGCTCGCTCCCGCTCGCGACGCTCGCCGCGGAGCTCCCGCGGTGGGTGGCCGCCGCGGAGTAGGGGAGGACGGCCCGGCGCTGGGCAGCCGCGTCGCCGGGCGGCGTTCACGGGCCCGCGGGCCCGCGTCCCCGCGTCCAGAGCCACCGCGCGACCGCGACGAGCGCGATGAGGCCGGCCCCGGCCATCGGGACGAGCGTCTCGAGCGACCGGACGCCGAGCGCGGCCCAGGCGATCGGGTAGGCGGCGAACCCGACGGCGGTGGCGGTCGCGGGGCGCCGGGTCGCCACCGCGGTGACGACGGCGACCACGATGCCGACGATCCCGGCGACGGGCTGGATGACGAGCCCGGCCCCGGCGGCCGCCGCGACGCC